>NZ_JANMZA010000417.1:0-19414 GCF_031382685.1 Chamaesiphon sp. OTE_8_metabat_110
GCTGTGCCTACCTTAACAGATTAATTAGCGATCGCTAAATAAAAAGTGGGATGCTCCCGTGCCATAAGCATTTACTTTAAGCATTTTTAATGACTAAACTCAGACATCACTGACACTCCTACTTTTTATTAGCTGCGCTAAAGCTTTGTAAATATCCTAGTTGGATGAACGTATGCACTCAAAGTGTAGCCTCGTGGCAACAAGTAATTTTCAATGTTTTTTAAATCTTCATCTAGCCACGTCTCAATACTAATAACTTTGGGAGAATAGTAATCTATGTCGAAACTTTTTAAGACGTTAAAATCATGACCTTCACAGTCAATATTCAGGTAGTAAATATTTTTACCTGAAAATGGTGAAGCTTGTAAAATCTTATCTAGGCGAGTTGTTTCCAAGACAATAACTTGAGTCGGCTCTTCACCAAGAATGGAAATACAGTCGGTTGAGTCAAGCGAAAAAAGTTGATTGGTTGCACGAGCAGGGTAACAAGCAAACTTCAATTTTTCCGATCTGTCAGACACAGCAGCGACTTGATTAAAGTCACTTGGCCTTAACCTGATAAATTCATTAATCTTATCTGGATCTATATCAATGTTTATTCCTTGCCATCCTTTTTTATGAAGCAAAAGTGTATTTGAAAAAGTGGTTGGATCGAAAGCACCGACATCCACATAAATACCATCGCTAGGATCGAAGTTCTCCAGATACTTAGCAACTATAATGTCTTCACCAAACTGAGAAAATGAGAACTGCATCTGGGCAATTTCAGACCTTCCCCATCTCTTTTTATCTCCATTTCTTAGTAAGGAAAAAATTTTTGATGCCCATAAAGAAAGTAGTACTCCAAGAAACTTTTTCATATATTTGTGCTTATTTTATAGTCAAGTAATTTTTAATTTTACTTAATATGCCTATTATAAATTCTGCCAAAGACACGCCAAGCAAATTAACCAATAGTGGATAAGGATAATTACCGACAATACAGCGATCGGGGTCTAACTTACGAGCTTCAGAGAAGTATTTCTGAGCTGCATCACGATAGCCTTCCCTTAAAACTACTCGTCCATAAGTCCAATAATCTCTAGCGAAAGTCGATCGCACTTCGGCTGATAATGGCTGAGCAGTTTTTTCTTCAATTAATGCCTTTTCTCTCTCTAAGACCTCAAAATAGTACATATCTCCCATTTTTGTATAGGCAGATTGTGATAGCCGTCGATGGTCATTGTACTGTCGATACTTATAAACTAAACAAGGAGCATAAACAAAATGTACACCTGCTAAGACGAGACGTAAATGCAGGTTATTTTCATGTCTAGTAATTAAGAATGGATCGAATCCACCAACTTCTAACAAATATTCACGCTTGTGAATTGGGCAAGATGTTACTGGACTATGGGATATTATCGCGGCAATTGCATCCATTTCTGGCGGTTGTGGCTGAGATGGATAGTTAGAGATCGGCTGAAGTTGTCGATCTGTCCAGAGGACATCACCATACACGATAGCCTTGGTTCCATCCGGGAGTCGGCTCAATTGAGCAACTTGCGTCTCTATACAATCTAACAACAACACATCATCACTATCTAAAAACTTTATGTACTCACCTCTAGCTAATTCAATCCCTCGGTTTCTCGTTAATTGTACGCCTTGATTGGTGTTGGACTCGCTCCGAATGCGATTGCCAAAAGACTCGATCGCCTCTAGACTGTTGTCGGTCGAACCATCATTGAGTACGATTACTTCTATGTTTGAATATGTCTGAGCGAGTGCGCTTTCGATCGCTTGCTTAACAAAATCTTGACTATTGTAGCAAGGTATGACAATCGATACTAATGGGGTCATTGAAATATGTTCCTACTTAGTTCCTAATCTCAATCGGTTTATCGACCATAACGTTTGGCGATCGTTCTGATGTTCAGCACATTAAATATTTTTGACTCTTGTCCGAACTCGAAAACGAAGTACTCTAAGTATCGCCTGCTTCACTATACTCAGATATTGTTTAGTTATTCTAGTAGTTTCATCTCTAGCCTTGTAGAATACTTCCCAGCTAGCGCAGCGTTCTAGTGCGGCTCTTGCGAAGGTATCTTCTGTGAGGCTATGTGTAGACAAGTACGGCTCGATCGTCTGGATTAATTGTTTTGCTCGCTGTTGAAAAGTATGCTGATGAATTACTTCTTGATAACCTGATTCAGCTATACTTTCTCGATCGAAGTCATTGTCTAAATAATAGGCTATTTTTTCTTTCAGATCTGAAATATTCTTTGCTTCTACTAGGTGAATACCATTTTGAAAGGGACTCTCACGAGATAAACTTTCTGTTAGGAGAAAACCTTTACAAGCAAGCGTTTCATATACTCTGGTTTCTGTATCGAGCAGATCGGTACCGTGGATATTTAAAATAATTTTGGCTCGATTGATTAATTTGACCATATCTTGACCAAACACAGTATAAATTGTGACTACGAAGCTTTTATTTAGTTCGTCAATAATCTCTTGCCGCCTTGGCAGCAGATTACCCACAAACAGAATATCGATATCTTTAGGTGTATTTTCAATATATCGATGAAAGCTTGGATCGATTGCACTCAAAAACAAGCTCAGTTGATGTCTTGCTAACCAACCTTTTGCCAGAGCTTCATCCATACACGGCAGCGATCTAAACAATATATGCTCAAATATTCCAGAATTAAGTAAATAATGTTCATTAGGATTGCGCGCTACTAACTCGGTCAGCAGGAAAATTTTAGGACGCTTAATTGCTTTAAGTATTTCGATTGGAATCAGGTAACGGCATCCTCGTTCTAAGAGTACCACATCAAAATTTTCGTTAATTTTTAGCAATTCATGCGCTAGCGAATAAGCGTTTTTTTCATAATCGACGCAAATGGTTGTCGCTCCAAATTCTAATAAGTACTGGTTGATGAAAGTTTCTAATCCCCACCCAGCACAGGTTTCGATTTGATTGATGTAGAGTATTTTCATGCTAAGATTGCGTACTCTTCGGAGGGAAAAAATTACTGAAACTACAACTCGTCCTAAAGTATATGCACGTCCAGATAAATTTTAACAATCTCGGAGTAGAACACCTTTTAGGTTCTGGATTGAATGGTAGCCATTCAAAATCATTGGACAACTGTTCGCTATACCGAGCATATAAGTGACGCATCGGCACATAGTTTTCAGATGACCAGGGTTTGTTCGGCCCTGTATAGTGCAGGATTTTTGGGCTTTTGATTCGACCGTTTGTTTTTTTATCCTGTGGAACGCCCATTAACTTCTCTTTGTAGAGTCGTGTTTCTACGTTCCAAGTACCAGGTAGGTGATAATAATTTTCCCAAAATACAACATTAAGAGCATCCTGGTCGGCAAAATGCAATTGCGCTATGTTATTTGAACAGTATTCTAAAATAGTTTGACCATACTGCTTTTGTCTCCATAATTCTGTATCTATTACCAAGACTCCTGAGTTAAAGTAAATATCGTTATCTCGAACATTAAAAGTTTCTACGAAAACCTCTTGATAGGGTAATTGAATGTGAGGGATGGCAGCAATTGGCTTATTGTCCATCTCAAGATCGAATAACTCAGCAATATCTGATAGTACCAATATATCACAATCTAAGTAAACAATCTTCTTACGATCTGGACACAGATCGGGTATCAAAAGCCTTGAATACATATTTAGATTGAGATGTTCTAAAATAGTCGGCAAAGATGCAAATAAAGTTAAATCTACATTTACAATAGAAATTTTAGCAGCACAATCAGCGCACAATTTCTCTAAGTTAGACTGATTTTCTTTTGAAATATCAGAAGAGAGAATATAGAATTCTAATCGATCGGGACTAGCTGTATTATTTATAATAGAAGTAATGGTAACAGCGCAATGCCTAGCATATTTATCATCAGCAGCGAAAAAAATAGATATTGGATCTTTCATAGTATTATTGCTCTAGTAATTTAATAGCATTACAGATCGCAAAATGGAACTTTTCACTGGAGAAGTCGGTCAAAAACTGTTGATACTTTTCCTCTTCGATTGTAAAGTTGCTGCTAATGCTTGCGATCGATCGAGCAATTTGATGCGGTTCTTCTGGCACTGCATAGCCCCACTGATACTCCTTTAACACCTTCTTCATTATAAAGTTGTCTGCAATGATAACGGGCTTCCTAAGATAGATCGCTTTTGTTAAGATATTACTACTAAAAGAATGATTTTGATATTGAAGATAGATGATATCTGATATAGCTAATAATTGATTGAATTCACCCTCTTCTGAGATATAGTAGTCAAGTCTTAGATAGGAATTATTAGGTAATTTTAATGAAAGTTGTCGAATTAATTGTGTCTCTACTGTTGTATAAAATTCTGGCTGTAAATGTCCGATCGCTAGGATAAAATATTTTTTTGGATCTAATTCTTGGGCTGCTTCTAAGAAAAGTTTTAAGTTTCTTTTTGGTAATAATGCACCAGTAATAGAGATGATTTTTCTGCCTGCTGCTAGGTGGCATATTTTTTCAGGTATCTCATATTCTTTTCCAATAGTTACATCAGTTATTTCTGGCAGAGCTAAAAACTTTTTTATATGAAAACGACTCTCATAAAATTTCAAATAGATTGGATGTAATACCAATACTGCCTTACATGAAGATAAAGCAAATAACTTTTCGGCTACAAATCGTTGACGGCTTTTTTTTCTTCCCCAAGAAATAGAAGATCGATAGGATGGTTGAATTACTAGTGTCATCCATCGAGAGGGCATTAGCAGCTTGGCAAACCAGTAGGGGATTGCTGGTAAAGACGTATCGGCATCAGCAAAAAAGACTGGCATATCCCTACCAATCTTTTTGAGTAAGTTTCTAGCGAATAGTATAGAAGCTACAGATGAAAATTGATAAGGTAAGTTTTCAAATACAAGTCTGATTATTCGATCTAATACTAGTAAGCTTTTGAAAAAGAGCTTTTCTGTCAGAGATAATTTAAAATCTAATACAGAACAGTTCTGTTCGTTCAAACTTTTAATCCATTTACTCAGATCTGTATTATCTTCACATGTAGCGTGAACAAAATAATTCTGCTCGATTAGAGAGCGTAATATTTTTTTGAAATATATTGCATGATGACCTTTCCAAGTAGACACATCAATTAGAAGAATTTCTTGTTTATCTTCAATATCTTTCATGTAGCAGTATCTTAATTATCCTCAATTTATATTAAAAATAAAATGCAGCTTTTTATCTAAGTATTCCCTTGTATAGTTCGATATATTTTCGAGCTTGCAGATTGAGATGATATTCCTCTAGAGCTATCTTTCGACAATTTACACCCATCTGTTCTCGAAGGTTCTCATCTTCCAACAAGTTAACGATACCATTGCAAAAATCCTGTATATCTTCTGGTTTAGCTAAGTAGCCAGTAATTCCAGGACGGACTAGATCGGGTACACCACCAATATCAAAAGATACCATTGGCGTGCCGCAAGCCATACTTTCTTGTAGAACTAAAGGTAAATTGTCTGCACGAGTAGGAAATATAAATAAGTCAGCCGCAGAGTAAGCAATTGCTTTTAAGCGATCGCTATTAAGATAACCGAGGCTGACAACTTTCATTCCTACCTGGTTAGCGATTTGTTCTCCCCGACTACCAATAGTCAGTAATATAGTTTCTGCCTTGAGAGTTTCTGGTAAGCTCTGCAAAGATCGAACGAGTAAATCTCCCCCTTTGCGAGTATCTTTGAGATCTGTAGCCCCAAACATAATAATTTTTTGGTTTGCTGGTAGCCCAAGAACTTCTCGACATTTTTGAGTATCGATCGGTTGGTAAGCCTCTGTATCGATGCCATAGGGGATACAGTGGACATCATATCTCCCGAGCATACTCGCTTTGGCTTGTTCTGCCAACCATTTACTGGGAGCGACAACAGTTAGATTGGAATTATCATAAACCCAATCTTTTAACTTCCACTCTATTTTAGTATTATCACGATAAATATTGGGATATTCATTGGGATAAGGGCATTTGCCACAACCGATTTTATTCCATCGATCGCAATCATAGCTGTAAGCGCAATGTCCAGTAAAGCTCCACATATCATGCAGCGTGAACACAGCAGGCTTATTTTTTGTTAACTGGGGAAGAGCTAAATAATTAAACCAGCCAATACTGCTATGCAAATTGTGTAGATTTAAAATGTCTGCTTCTTGGTAGAACGGATGTTTAGGAATATCGAAAGTGCTAGCTATATTAAGATAAAGTAAGCCAAATCGACCATTTAGTCTAAATAATCGATCGTTAAGGTGAGTATTTTGCGAAATGACTTCAATCCTTGAATCAGAAATTAAGGCTTCGCCCACTAATAGTTTAGAGCTTAGTCCTTGCGTTAATAAACCTTCATGGAGACGATAGGCGGCAATAGCTGCTCCACCGCCAATATCAGTCTGATTGATATGTAAAACTTTCATGAAAATAAAATTAGGCTTTTGCTTTAGTCATTATCATCTTGTCTTTACCCAGCTCTAGATATTTTCAGTTGACGCAGGTGATTTCTAGTTCACTGCGTGGTGAAAGACCAATATTATGGACGATATTAATTACTTGGTTGTCATAGAAATACAGTCAAGTTACCTCATAGTTGGATTTGGGCTAGAGTGGCTCCAATATTGTCAATCAGACAAGAGTTCTGACTTTTAAATAATTTTTGAGCGTTTTGAATCGTGTTCCCAATTTGATTAGATACCGCAGTCGTTTTAATAAAACTACCCCTAATTGCCAGTGAAGAGAGAATATGAATTTATAGGAAGGAGCATATTTGACAATCTTTAGGTAGGAATCAAGCTCTCTCTTGAAGAGGACTTTTTCTGAGATCAGGTAACTAAGCCACCAGCTCGACACCAAACCGAAGAATATTTCCTTAGCTCGATCGGATATCGGCACTCGCTCCTCAATTTGTTCGACGATTGACAAACTTTCCTCAACAATTAGTGCGAGTTTAGAATTGTTTCGTGAAACACTTCCCTGAGAAAATCTAAAATAGTTGAGTGATTGAGGGACAAAGTATATATCTGTAACCAAAAGTATTTTCGACCAAGTAAACCAATCACCAGTTACTTTAAATATCTCATTGCCTCGATCGACTTCCGATCTGTAGACAGATTTTCTAATTAAGACTGCGCTGGCGTTAGGTATTGTATTCTTCGCCGCCAAGAAATTGATGCACTCATCTTTTCCTACATTCAAATAGCTAGCATTCCATCTTTTTGAATTAAAGCAATCTGTATATTCAAGAAAGTTTGGAGAAATAATCTCGTCCTTGTTGTCAACTAGGCACGATTGACAGTAAACAAGACCGACATTTTTATTTTGCTCCATAATCGCGACTAATTCTTCAAGAAATCGAGGAGCAGCATAGTCATCTGATTCAGCAATCCAGGCATACTCACCAGCGGCTAGGCTAAAACCTTTATTCCACTGTTTAAAGGTAGACCCACTATTCTCTGCATTAAAAATGGCATGAGTAATTCTTGGATTGTCTTCATACCTAGCAAAAACTTCTTTACTGCGATCGGTAGAATTATCATCAAGGAAGATTATTTCAAAATCTTGAAACGTTTGGTTGAGTATGCTTTCAATCCGTCGGTCTAAGAAGAGAGCATGGTTATAGTTGGGAATAATTACACTAACTTTTACCATGTTATAGTTTTGGGGGTTCACAGGTTTATGAATCAAAATAGTATTTTATTAATCTAGAAATACTAATGGACGCAGTGGTGATTGAGACAACCACGATTTTACTCTTTGCTGCGAACCAATAGCTCTCAATAACTTGTACTTACTGAAACACATATTTACACCCGTAATTGTTTGCACGTAACAGAAATTAAATTCTGGGTACCATCTTTGATAAAAAATTGATTGAACTTCCCAAAACTCAGTTCCAATTTTCCCGCCACTCAAATGAGTAAGATGGAAGTCAATGACATAGCAAGTTTGTTTATTCAGAAGTGCATTCAGACATAAATCCGTAGCATATAAATGAAATCCTCGCAAATTTTCAGAGCTAGCAATATTTGCACTCGTCTTAACTACTAAAAAATTTTCATCTAAGGAATGAACTTGCTGGGGTAAAGCTCCTTGCCACTTAGGAGTACCATTGGGATCTGTAATCTTGGCAACCATGCCGTGACTACTGCTAATACCTGCATTGCCAACGATCGCCCAACGGGGATCGAGTTCATCTAATTCCGTCAGGAGCTTGAATAGTCGATCGAAGTCATCACCTTTATCGATAAGTAAATCCTGGTGGCACAATATAATATAAGGCTCAATAGTTGTGGACTTAAGTACCTTAAAGATCTGATAGGGATCGAATTGGTTTTTCTCCGAATTATCAAAAAGAGAATAACGACATTTCTCTAAATCAAAACCAGCCGCAATAAAGGAAGTTTTCATCTCCTCATACTGTTGTAAGTTATTTGAAATTGTACAAATATGAAATATTTTCATGTTAAGTTCAATCTTAACTATTACCCTATCTAAATAACTTCGATCGAACAAACATCTGTTGAGTGATAAATATTAACTTTTTTCACTGGTTTTCAACCTATCCTTCATATACTCTACAACAGGTGAAAAATGCTTGATCCGACCCTTCATCGAAGTGACAAGTAAATCCATTTTTTGAAGTATATCATGCTTTAAAAATTCGATAGCATTTCGATTGATTGTTCTAGTAATTAAAGGATAAAATTTGGAAACTTTCTCTAGTTCGATATGCGGCGAGAAGGCAAACTCTTCATTAGAGTACTCTCCTTTTCGAGCCATTTTCCATGCTGAAAAAGTTTTTTGATCGAAAAGATGGGCGAGATCGGTTTCAGGATAATATTGTTGAGCTACAGCACGTATTGGAGCATAAGCGACGTGAAAAGCAAAGTCATGAATCAACAGCAATTCATCTAAAATTTTTGCCCTATAATTGCGGTTCTTGCTACAGAAAGAGGTCATAGATGTACCATGTACTCGGAACTGTGCGAGAACTTCTGGTACTTGACTAATTCCAGTATTAATAGCAACTCTGGTACAGAATTCTAAATCGCAGATTGTAATCAAATGAGGATTGAACAAGCCAAATTGGTAAAAAACGTTCCTGTGTAACATTATAGAAGTAGGCTCACCAACCAAATTAACTCCAATTTCTTTTAGCGCAAGTTCAGAATACTGTTGAGCCGAAATATTTACAGTATCACCAAATGGATTTTGGGCAGAAGGATGATTTAGATAAGCTATCTTGACCTCTTCGTCAGTTTCTGGTTCAAAGATAAATTCCCGACGGCAGTAAATAATAGGCTTACCCAATTGAGTTGCTGCGAAGAGTTTCTCCAGGCAATTTGGCGCGATCATATCATCCTGAAAGACGAATTTGATCCATTCTCCATTAGCAAGTTCGATACAACGGTTCCAATTTCCCACAAGCCCTAAATTTTGAGGGTTTCTAATAACTTCGATCCGAGTGTCTCTTGCCGCATATTCTTCGGCAATATCAATCGTATTGTCAGAAGAGCGATCGTCAACAATTAAAATTTCAAAATCTTTATACGTTTGAAGGAGAACGCTATCGAGAGTATCTTTAAGGTACTTTTGACCATTATAAGTTGGAATACAGACTGAGATAAATGGTTTCATATATAGAATGTATTTGTCCACAACCTACTGTACATTTTGATTTGTAATTGACAATGAAATTTATTTATTTTAAATAAATGTTCTATTTTAAGTAAATATTTTTAAAATTCTCTTCTTGACACTATTTACCAGCTTCATTATTAACCACTTAATGGATTCCTGCTGATTTGTCAAAATTGCTATTTTCTCTTCTGAATTTATGAGATTTTCTATAAGTCTCTGTCTATATTCACTAGGGTAAAAAGTTATACTTGTATTTTCAAAATCTTTTATTAGTAACGATCTATCGTAGATGTCCATAGTCAAATGAATATGTGCATCTATTAATTGTTGTCTCACTTCTACTTCTTGTTTTTGTAAATCTTTAGAAATTACTTCTATGGCTTTTATAGTCTTTGCAATTTGAAAATTCCTACTTTGACTTGAAAACGTAGAACTGCTGTGAATCCTATAGACAGCCATAATTTCATCTATATGGAAAATGTTGCCATACTGAGCATTCATCATATTTATATAGTAATCTCCCAAAGGAGAATCGGCAAAATTTGCTCCCAGTATTTTTGATGTGTTATTTCTGAATACACAGGATGGGGTATGAATGTAGTTACCTTTAGCTAGATCGATAATGTTAGATACGATCGGAGGATTACCACCAGTAATATAGTCATCCTTGAATTTACCTTCCTCTTCAATCTTGACTTTATGAAAGCAAATGGCAAATTCAGGATTGCTTTCCAAAAAATCTACCTGTTTTTGCAATTTAAGGGGATCTATCCAATAATCATCACCTTCGCAGAGCGCAATGTATTTCCCTTGTGCTTTTGCAAAAAGATCGGCTATAAATCCAAATCCTCTTTGAGAATACTGGTTTTCAGCTTGCATTATTATATCGATCGAACCGGGATATTTGTTCTGATACTCTAGAATAATATTAGTAGTATTATCGGTTGACGCATCGTCATGAATGACAATTTCAATCGCAAAGCTTGTTTGTTGTATAAAAAACCCATCTAATGCCGATCGAATGAATTTTTCATGATTATACGCAATACAGCAAATACTAACAAGAGGGGTTATTGAAAGCATTGATTAGGTTAATTAAGCTTGGATTCTTCTGACTTGAGAAACAATTTTTCAACTTCCAGCAAGTTATTACTGCGTTCGCCAATCCGCTTCAGTGGATATCCAGCATATGTAGTAAACGCTTCACAATCTTTTTTTACCAGACTTAAAGCTCCGATTGCTGCGCCTTCGCAGATAATGACCCCAGGCAAAATAATTGACCCAGAACCAATAATAACGTGCTTACCAACGATAACATCAGCATGAGTGACGTTTGTAAATTCAGTGGGAATAGTGGGATTGCTCATTGCAATCCCACTATAATCATCATTACTGCTGTAAATAGATACCCGTGAGGAAAGATTTGAGAAATCAGATAAGACTATTTTTCCGTTTCCTATCAGTGACGAATAAACAGCTATATGTATGTTTCTACCAATAGAGATACCACCCAATCCTGCTGATAGAACACAAAAGTCATCAATTCTGACATTATTCCCAATCTGAATTTTGGGACAATTATAGTAAGAAGACTTGTCAGATAGTAAAACATTACTCCCAACTTTAGCAAAACCCATGTTACTTATTTGTTCGTTAGTCAACCAAGCCATATCGTTGTATTTTTTGATTTAATAGTCAATCTTATGCTTTAAGTAAATCTCTATTTCGAGTACGATCGCTAGTGATTGCTATTCTGAATATGTGACAGATTTTTTTGATGTCATCCTCGGAAATTGCTGTCCCCGTTGGTAAAACTAAAACCTTCTGGGTTAGCTTTTCTGTCTCAGGCAACAATAGACCCGCGTGAGGAAAATAAGAGCGATAGGGTTCCATCCGATGACAACCAGGATAAAAATATCGTCTAGCAATTATATTCTCAGCGTGGAGGATCTCAAGCAACAAATCTCGACTGATTTCCGTCTTCCCCTCGTCTATTTCTAACACAATGTATTGGTAGTTATGTCTCTCAGTTTCATTCACAGGGAATAATGACACCCCATCAATATTAGCTAGACCATCTCGATAGCAATGATAATTACGACGATTGACCTCGATAAACTCATCCAAGCTATCTAGAGAAGTTAACCCCATCGCGGCTGAGATTTCTGGCATCTTACCATTTGTGCCTAGATAAACAACGTTATCAAAGCCAGAAAAGCCAAAGTTTTTCATCAACCGTAACTTTCGATCTAAGTCATCATCATTAGTAACGATCGCACCTCCTTCAAAGGTATTCATAAACTTAGTTGCATGGAAGCTGAATACTTCAGCACTGCCAAAGTTCCCAATCATCTTGCCCTTGTGAGCGCACCCAAAAGCATGAGACGCATCAAACATTAGCTTGAGATTGTGTCTGTTAGAAATTTCTATCAGTGTTTCCACGTCGCAAGGCTGTCCCCACAAATGCACACCCATAATCCCCGATGTACGCGGTGTAATCAGGGACTCGACTCGCCAAGGGTTGAGGGTATGAGTTTTGGGATCGATGTCACAAAAAACAGGGGTAATTTCTTGCCACTGTAAAGCATGGGCGGTAGCAATAAAAGTAAACGAAGGAATAATCACTTCCCCTTTTAACTCCAAAGCTCGAATCACTAGCTCTAATGCAATGGTGCCATTGCAAACAGCGATGCAATGCTTCACACCCAAACTATCTGCTATTCGCTGCTCGAATTCTTGCACAAAAATTCCATTGTTAGATAGCCATCGGCGATCTAACATATCGTTAATACGCTCTAAGAGGCGATCGCGATTTCCGATATTTGGACGACCTACAAAAAGTTTTTCTTTGAACTTAGGTTCGCCGCCAAAGTAGGCCAGCTCTGATGTCGTTGTATTCATAAAAATTAAACCTAAGTAAAATTGTGTGTCTTATGACTATTCTGGTTTCTCGACAATATATAAAACAGAGCGAGGATGTATTCCATATCGATCAAAAGCTTCAGAGCCAAAAAAATTGATATTTAGCTGAGCGACTGTAAAACCCGCTGATGTAAGTTTGTCAATAAACCCTGTTTTGGAATACATTCTTACATGATCGTCTTGACCAAAATGTTTCCATCGATCTTCGGGGGTGGTAACTTCTGGATTTTTATAATCTTCTTGCAAACTTAGCACGACAGGCACCATCACAATCCCCTTACCCCCTCGCGTTAGGACTCGATAAAGCTCACTCATAGCTTTTCGATCATTTTCGATATGTTCTAAAATGTGAGAACATATGAAAAAATCAAAGGTGTCATCTTCATATAGATCCATTTGAGTGATATCTACGACATCATCGACACCATCCATCATCATGTCAGCCGAGCGATAACCAATATGAGGATATTTAGCCTTGATGAGTTTCTGCAAACTTGCTGATGGGGCGATATCTAATAACCTAAACTCATCTTTAACCTCAGATACTTCTTTCTGAAAATAGAGAGCATATAGCCTATCTCGATCGCTGGCACTACAATTAGGGCAAAAATAGTTTAAATAATTTAGTGTTTCATACTGAAATATGGAAAATATATGCCCATGTTTATCTAAATTTTCATAATAGAGATCGGACAGGCGATGAAATTGACTTACTTTAGAAGAACATACAGGGCAGAAGTGTTTTAGTTCCTCACAAGAATCATTTACAGGACTAAATTTCGCTTTACCCAATAACGCCTTAACAGACTCTTTAAATCTTTTAGGTATAATCTTTTTATACATGTTACTTATCCAATTTGCGTTAACTCACCATCTAATTGAAATGCCGTCCATACATTCTTTTCAGCTTTAACCTGGAAAAAGACTATTGACTGTGCCCTCATCAATATCGGCCCACCTTTACATTCGTTTAAACCGACAGTAATTGAGTAAAGTCCTTTAGAGAAGATTATCTTGGGAATTAAGATCTTGAAATGAACAATTCCGGTAATATTTTCCAAAGGGTAAGCCTCTTCATAAAAGTACTCAGCAATACCTCTTTGTTCGGCATCATAAAATACCAAGTATGGTTCAGGATTTCTAAATGCTCGATCGACATTTAAGTTAACTTCAATCTCAAAATCTGAAAGTCTTTCTACCAGGATAGAATCTGTTTGCCCCAATGATGGTTGGCCATTAATTAAAATATTAGTGATTTGTACCAAGTTATCAGTATAAAATGACGGTATGATATCAAACTTTGAATAAAAAATATCTATTCCTTCTGAAACATTTTTACCTTGATATACTGGCTTACCTTTTTCTAGCAATGCTATATCCGTAGCAATTCGCGATACTTGAGGCATACTGTGAGAAACAAAGATAACAGCACAATTAGGAATAAGTAAATCGATTTTTCTGAAACATTTTAAAACAAACCCCATATCCCCTACTGCCAACACTTCATCCAGCAATAAAACATCTGGCTTAATTAACACTACAGCAACTGCAAACCCCAACCTCACACTCATCCCTGAACTGTATGTTTGTACTGGTGCATCAATGAATTCTCCTAGCTCAGCAAACTCAATTATTTCCTCAAATTTAGCATCAATCTCGGCCTTACTTAATCCGAGAATCGAACCATTTACATAAATATTTTCTCGCCCAGTCAAAATCGGATTGAAGCCTGCACCCAAAGCAATCAATCCTCCTACCTGACCATTAATTTCAATGCTACCTCTGTCTGGCTTGATCAGCCCATTGAGCATTCTTAAGAGAGTAGTTTTTCCGGCTCCATTGCGTCCAATTAGTCCTAAACATTCGCCCCTACGTAACTCAAAACTGATATCTTTCACCGACCAAAACTCATCTGCTCTTAGCTCATGCTCGTACTTACGTCCGGTTAATTCTAAACCAATATCCTTAATTCCATACCATAGAGACTTCTTCAAGCTTCGGCAAAACTTTTTTGAGACATTCTCAACCCGGATTAAAACTTCTTTGTTTTCCGACTGACTTTGTAAGTGGCGCCCTGGCAAATCTAACATTATACTTTTTGCAGTTACTTTAACTTGAGGCTTTTAGATTAAGGAGTGAAATGAAGTGAGATACTAGCTTAGGAACTCATTCTCTCAATAATAAACGGCATCGATAAACGATATAAAACCCAAGCGGCAAGCAGTAATGCGAAACTTAGACCACTCACTATCCAGAAACTCGTTTGGTCAGCCACTATGCCAGTCGTCGCCAAATCTCTTGCGGTTACTAATAAAGGCGTAACTGGATTCCAACTAACCACTGTGCTGAACCATCCCTGCTTAGGAGTAGGGTAAATCACCGGAGTCAATAACAGCCAAGGCGTTACAATTAGCGGAATTACTCGCCCCACATCTCCGTACAAAGCCCCAAACGGAGCAATCAGCAAACCAATTCCAGTCCCCAATATAACCAGATGGATGATAGCTACAAATGCTGGAATTATACTCCAAGTGACTGGGATTTTAAACCAAATAAATAATCCGATAATGAGAATTAACTTAATCCCAAAATTAAAAAATATCTCCCCCAACTTAGCTAAAATAATCGCCTCTTTCGGAAAATTAATCTTAGCTAGCATTTGATTCGCTGCCCCTACTGCTGCTAGCGGCCCCATTAGAGCCTCGACAAAAGTTTGCCATAACGACATACTAAACATCACATAAGCCGGATAGGGAATATCAGTCACTCCAATGTTGACCGCCCCAGAACTCTTCGCCATCACTAACCCCAATGCCGCAATTATCGGCGGAAAAAAGGCCCACAACACTCCTAGGAAAGATTGGCGGTACTGAGCACTAATATCACGCACTAATAACCGCCAAGCTAACTCTCGCGATGCCAACAGATCGGACATCATCGATCTGAATAACATCAACGGATTGCGAATGCGGCTTTCAGGACTGTAGACAACCCGCATCGAAGCTTTACTGGATTTACTCATCTTGTGAAATTTACTCATCTTGTGAAAATTACAATACTGAATAAGATCCGTTAAACTTTAGCAGCACTCATCAGGCGGACGACATCGGTCATTTTATATTTAGCCTGCCAGCCCAGAATTTCTTGGGCTTTTTGGGGATTGCCCCTACCTACTGCCAAATCTGTCGGTCTTAATAAACTATCATCGATCGCGACGTGCTCGCGCCAATCTAAGTCTACTGCGGCAAAAGCGGCGGCAACAAAATCTTCTAAACGGCAACTTTCCCCAGTAGCAATTACATAATCACTAGGGTGAGATTGTTGCAACATCAAATACATAGCTTCTACATACTCTGGTGCCCAGCCCCAATCCCGCTGAATGTGCATATTGCCTAGCTGTAACTTCTCATTGCCACCCTTAGCAATTCTACAAGCTGCGGCGACAATTTTTTGGGTTACAAATCTTTCTGGGCGCAGGGGCGATTCGTGGTTAAATAAAATTCCGGAGCAGGCAAATAGCCCATAAGCTTCCCGATAGTTGGCCACTTCCCAAAACGCGGCGGCTTTGGCTACCGCGTAAGGACTTCTCGGTCGGAAGGGTGTTTCTTCATCAGCAGCAGTGCCGCCAGTATCCCCGAAGCATTCACTGGAACCAGCATTATATAGCTTGATGCCCGATCCTAAAAAGCGAATTGCTTCTAGTAAGTTGAGGGTGCCCGTTGCAATACTTTCGAGTGTTTCTACTGGCTGTCCAAAGGATAAGCTGACCGAGGTTTGACCTGCTAAGTTATAGACTTCACTTGGTTGAAACTTCGTCAGTACCTGCAAGACGCTCCGAAAATCGGTCAGTGCCATCGATTCTAGCTGGATTTGCTCGGCAATACCCAAAGATTTAAGGTTACGAAAACTAGACATCTGCGCGTCTCGCGAAGTACCACAGACAGTATAGCCACGATCGAGCAACAATTGAGCCAAATAAGCTCCATCTTGACCGGAAACACCACAAACGATCGCTCTTTTCATTTTAAATTTTAGGTCTTGTAATCAGCCAAAATGTCGCTGTTGATGCCACTTCCACGCATGGGTCACGATCGCACTCAAGTCAGCATACTCTGGTTTCCAGCCGAGTACTTGACGCGCTTTCTCACTACTACCAATCAGGGTAGCAGGATCGCCAGCGCGGCGGGGACAGAACTCGATCGCGATCTGTTTACCCGTCACTTGTTTGGCTGTGTCGATCACTTCCTTGACTGAGAAACCATTGCCATTACCCAAATTGAAGATTTGGCTGACTTGATGTGCTAGCAAATATTCTAAGCCTAAGACGTGCGCTTGAGCCAGATCGGTAACGTGAATATAGTCGCGGATGCAGGTACCGTCGGGCGTGTCATAATCAGACCCAAATACAGATATTGCCGCCCGTTTACCCGCAGCAGCCTGTAAAATCAGCGGAATCAGGTGGGTTTCGGGATTATGATCTTCCCCAAACTGACCATCGGGATCGGCACCAGCGGCATTAAAGTAGCGGAAAATTACAGATTTTAGACCATACGCTGGGTCGTAGTCCTGCAATACCCGCTCGATCGCGAGTTTGCCAGCACCATAGGGATTGATCGGGTGCTGGGGATGCTGTTCGTCGATCGGAATGTACTGAGGATTGCCATAGGTGGCACAGGTGGAGGAAAAGATAAAATTAGTTACCCCATGTGCGCGCATCGCATCGAGCAATGCTAAGGTACCCACCACATTATTTTGCCAGTATTTAGCCGGGTCGCTGACTGATTCGCCTACATAGGCAAAAGCAGCAAAGTGCATTACTGCTGTAATATTGTATGTCGTAAAAATCCGATCGAGGACGGCGCGATCGCTGATTTCACCCACGACTAAGTTAGCTTTGAGATGGGATTCGATCGGATCGCGATGTCCATATACTAAGCTATCTAAGACGACGACTTGAAAGCCGCGTTCCTCCAAGGCTTTGACTGCATGAGCGCCGATATATCCAGCCCCACCCGTTACTAGTATTACCCGATCGACTAAATCCATGATAAAGCTCTATAAAATGCCAGAGGCGGTGATTGTGTGTCTGATATCTGAATCTAGGGTACTAAATTGTGCGATCGATTCTCCATATAGAGAGGCTACACCAATGACTGTGACAATAGCCTGTTCTCAGGCACATCGGTCGTGAAATAGCGCTCTACGATCGTTGCGGCAACTAATCTCACTAATTGCTCGATCGGGATTTGCGGCGCTCGATCGCATCTGCTAGATTCTCGATCCTTATCCGCTAAAAGGCGGTAGCTTTGGCGAAGCATATTTAGTATATTTATATACATGGCATTGCTCGAACGGAACGATGAATTTCACTTAACGAATGGTGCTAAAAGCTTTGACACCCTGATACTGCTTCACCCGCGCTTCCCGGCGGGTAAATTCACCCACCGACGGGTTTCCATTGGGATGAACGACCCCAGTCACTCGTTGCCACAACTCATCGGGAGCGATCTCGATCTTGTATGTGTGAGTATCCGTCTTGCAAACATAATACCATCGCGTACTTCGGCAGCAATCGCACCAAAAAGCCTCCAGCCATTCTCCCGTGATGGAAATAGTGGTGTGAAAGGCAATCGAGCTTCTTGCCGTTACGCGGTCGATGCCTCTGGCTTCGAGTTGCTCTGGGCGGTCGGCAAATAAATAATACTTTTTACTCACACTGTCTAGATAGCAGTCGTGAATCGGACAAAAAATACTTCGGCGCTTCGATCTGCTGCGGTTTTTGACACACTTATCCTGCACTTCGGCCTCCTTCGCTGAAATAAATGGCAGTGAACTGAAGGTTGCGGGGGAGAGACTGAGATCTAACAGATCGTCAAAGCCCACTCCGGTAAGTTACCACACTATCCCAAATCGGTCTAATGTCGGTCGATCGATCTGAGACATTTTTTGAACTAATATCTTTAACTCAAATAAATGTTACGAACGATTATCTAAGTTTTAATCTACATAATTGGCTAAATTTCTAAGAATTAAAAGTCAGCAAACCTAGTAGTAGAGTGACAATCTTAGCGATCTATCCAGTTTTGAGGATGCTGTTTAGCTAATAGCGTATTTTCGTAATTTTTGTAGCGTTTGCGACCTATCGACCCAAATCATATCACATTAGTACTCTCCACTCGCGTAATTGCTAGAAGTTCTTTTGTAAAATATTATAGCAACCGCACACTACACTTAGTAAGTACTGTCGCGGCGACGACTTCTTGTGACTACCGCTCTAACGAACCTTGGATTTTTTGAAGCAGGGCTTGAGTTAGCGGGAGATCGGAGAGTTGTTCGACTTGTCCAGTATTTACGACTTGGTGGAGAAAGTCAAGAAAATCTAACTGCACTTTCTGGGTTTTGGGATGATCTGTGCCCAAATGTTGTGCCCTAATCGTGAGCGAACGCGTATAAAGTTGCTCTGCCTCACCATACTTTTTCAAGGCTTGATATACAAAAGCTAAATTATTCAAGCTAGTGGCAATCTGTAAATTGTCTGCACCAAGCTGGCGTTCTCTGATGGCTAGCGATTGAGTATACAGTGTCTCCGCTTGACGATACTGTCCGGTCTTGTAATATAAGCTTGCCAAGTTATTTAAACTTTGAGCCGTGTGGGGGTGATTTTCGCCCAGTTGACGCGCTCTAATTTCTAGCGCCCGCACGTATAGTGGTTCGGCAGCGCTATAGTTACCAGTCTTGTAATACAGTACTGCTAAATTATTTAATCCTTGTGCTGTGTGGGGATGATCTCGCCCGAGTTGACGCTCG
>NZ_JANMZA010000456.1:0-18026 GCF_031382685.1 Chamaesiphon sp. OTE_8_metabat_110
TGACAACTTCTCAAATTAGAAGTTGCCGCTCTTTTTAATTGGGTTATTACAAATATTTATTAGATATATGCTATTTTCTGAAACCTATGTGGTGGGCATTGCCCACCCTACGAGATCTACTTCTATCTACGAGATCTTAAACTAAAATCTCAAATGGAATGAATGCCGCACCACGCTATCACACAGATTCTCCTAACGGAGACGCTACGCGAACGAACCATACGCAGGAGAGTTTGAGAAGGCGGCGACCGAAATCACGCGGAGGTTCCCGACCCATGGCTTTCGGTCAAGACGCGTTCCGCCTGTCTTGTCTTGCTAAACCGTCGGGGAACAAAGGCGTGCGCGAGCCGCTTTCAACGGGGGGGCTGGGGGTCGGAGCGACGCGCGCATCACGGAGGTTCCCTCCAGGTCGAGCGCTGAACTCGGCTCGCGCTCCTCGGCTTTGCCGAGGGTTTAGCGAGACAAGACAAGACAACCCCCAGATCCGGGTTCTGCCTCCGCTAGAAAAATCGCAGCTCACTAATATCTAACATTTGCCGTCCCGCTTAGTAACTAAGCCATATCCCAAACTAACAACAAAGGGCACCCTGACAAATTGATTCAGGGTGCCTTTTGAGTACTTACAGGTTTTGACGGTAATATGATTGTGGAACAGCGACGATAGCCTCGATCGCCAAAACTATCAACTATCGAATAATTTGATGTATTCTTTGTGGCAACGCCTGACATTATCAGACATATCCCCAAATAGATGGGTTGATGCTAGTTATCTGCATCGCTGGGTGGGCTGCTTGCAATCTTGGCGACAACAGAGTTGGCTGATGCAGTGGGGCGACGAAATTGGCGCGATTTTGACATCGATCGTCTTTGTGATGTCGCCATTTGTGCCGTCCACACCAGGACTCTCCACCGAAACTATTGCCCTAGTCATGGGAGCCATAGCAGCTTTCTGGGTACTGCTGACTCTAGTCGATAATCGCGGTGGGGGCATTACGCCCATTCACATCACGCTGCTAGTATTTTGGACGATCTCGGCAATCTCCACGGGTTTATCGCCCGTTAAGGATGCCGCCCTGCGGGGGCTAAACTTAGTCAGTTTGTATCTGATCTTGTTTGTGATGTTAGCGCGGTTGTGTCGCTCCGCCCGAATTCGGAGCTGGCTGATCGGGATTTACCTGCATCTGGCGGTAATTGTCAGTGCGTATGGCATTCATCAGTCGATTTATGGTGCCAAACAGCTCGGAAATTGGGTCGATGCGGAGTCTACTCTATCCAAAACCACGCGGGCATATAGCTATCTCAACAATCCCAATCTCTTGGCAGCATATCTATTACCCGCGATCGCATTTAGTGTCGCTGCTTATTTTATCTGGAGCGGTTGGATGCAGAAGACTCTGGCGATCGTGATGGTAGTGACAAATACCTATTGCTTGCAAGTTACTTACTGTCGCGGTGCTTGGGTAGGAGCGATCTTGGGCGCGATCGTGGCGGCGGCGTTGGTGTACTATTGGTTGCGCCCGACATTGCCCAAATTTTGGAAATCATGGGCATTACCGATCGCTTTAGGCGTGATGTTTGTCGTCGGTGGGTTGGCAATTATCGCTGTACCGATGCTGCGCGATCGGGTATTGAGTATTTTTAGCGGTGGCAAAGATAGTAGTAATAACGTCCGGCTCGAAGTCTGGAAAGCCGTCAGTAAAATGATTCACGATCGACCTATTTGGGGCTTTGGGCCAGGAGATCGGGTATTTAAGAAGATTTATCCCATTTATCAAACTAGCCCCCGCTTCGGCGCGCTAGCAGCCTACTCGATCTTCTTAGAAACGATCGTCGAAATTGGCTTTATCGGCTTCGCTGCTCTACTATGGTCGATCGCCGTAACAATTAACTGTGGCATTAAAGGTTTAGCAAAGTTGCGATCGACCGGGAATCCCCAAGCTTATTGGCTGATTGCCGCGATCGTGGCAATTGTCGCCACGATCGGGCAAGGTACCACCGATACCGAATGGTATCGTCCCCAGATTCAAACCTTATGGTGGTTGCTCGTCGGCATCGTAGCGAGCTTTTACCCCGGCGTTGACGAGCCAGATTTTGTCACCGCTCCCGTAACTCCCATCCTCGATCGTGCCACTGATGCCTAACTTTCTGTCCCTAATTCCCGGCGCAAATTGGCAACATCCCAAGCCGCAACTCCAGTCAGCGTGGAGCTTTGCGAGAATTGGCTTCCTGATTTTTCCGATCTTACCCGCGCTCGGGGTGCTGCCGATTTTTATCGCCTTAGTATTAACATGGGTCAAAGCTAGGCGCGAAATTTTGCGCCATCGAGT
Source organism: Chamaesiphon sp. OTE_8_metabat_110 (assembly GCF_031382685.1). NCBI lineage: Bacteria > Bacillati > Cyanobacteriota > Cyanophyceae > Gomontiellales > Chamaesiphonaceae > Chamaesiphon > Chamaesiphon sp. OTE_8_metabat_110. The sequence continues at coordinate 2,328 of NZ_JANMZA010000456.1, forward strand.
CAATTGGTTGCTGGCAATCTGGAGTGTCTGGGCGATCGGGGTATCGTTATTTGGCGTCTCGCCGGGAGATGCCCTACTCGGCTTAGCCAATCTCGTGCCCTTTTTCGGCTTTTTTGCCGCTTATAGCGTGCTGATCCAAACCCTAGAGCAGTTACGACAATTGGCGTGGATTTTTCTACTCTCAGCGATTCCGGTGATTCTAATCGGATATGGGGAATTGTGGTTGGGATGGGGCGGCGAACTGAGTGTCATGGGCAGTCCGATCCAGATTTTTGGGCTGCATCCCGGCGGTAATCCGCTCGGGCGGATGTCCTCATTATTTGGCTATGCGACTGGCTTTGCCGAATACTTACAGATGGTATTTATCTTTGGTTTGGGCTTGTGGGTGGATACTTGGGAGCGGCGGTGTAATGATGTGTCAGCCAAGTTACCCCCAGTGGCGGTGTGGAAATCGCCCAAGTTAATTTATCTGAGTAGCTTGCTGCTCTTGGGTGGTGGTGCCCTGATTCTGACTAGTTCGCGATCGGCTTGGGGTGGCGCGATCGTCAGTATGCTAGTCTTTGCGGCTTATCAATCTTGGTACGGAATTTTGGGATTAGTAACGGCGCTAATGGCGGTAATTTTTAGTTCAGCATACGCACCATCGCCCCTCAAAGAACCCCTGCGCGCGATCGTCCCCCGCTACTTTTGGGCGCGAATTACTGACGAGATGTACCCGAATCGTCCTGACGCCCTGACGCGAGTCGCCCAGTTTAAATTTGCCGGGAAACTAATCCAGGAACGTCCGCTCACTGGCTGGGGAATGCAAAGTTTTGGCAATCTCTATCAAGCCTACAGTCAGATCTGGGTACCGCAGCCCCATAACGTAGTAGTCATGCTCAGCGCTAGTTTGGGACTGCCCGCGACGATCTGCCTAGTAGGCATCGTCGGCTGGATCGTCACCTGTGGGACGCGGTTATTTCTCGATTTTCCGATCGAATGGCGGCACTCGCGGACGATATTTTTCACCTATTTGATGGCCTTTGGCGGGTTTATCGCCTTTAACATGACTGATGTGACACTCCCAGATCTGCGCTTAAATACGTTAGCTTGGTTATTATTGGCGAGTATTTGCGGGCTATTTTATCAGTCGCAATTCTCCAGCGGATTTGCACCGCGAGAGCATCGCCTCTAACTTTAGCTAACTACTCAAATCTTGTCTGGTGAATAGCAAACAGCAGCAAACTTACTACGATTTATTGGGCATCCATCCCAGCGCATCCGCGATCGAGATTCGGCGTGCTTATCGGGAGATGAGCAAAAAGTACCATCCCGATACTACCAGTCTGGCTACCGCCGTCGCCACCGTCAAATTTCAATCCTTAAATGAGGCTTATGCGACCATCAGCCACCCCGAACGCCGCTTGACATACGATTTAGAGATCGGCTATTCACGGCTCTTTGTCGTCCAATCTCCCCCCACTTTTCAGCCGCTGGCATCCCGTCCCGATAAGTATCGCTCATCTGCCTATCTCGATCCGACCGATCGACCGCTCTCTGGGGGCGAACTGTTTGCGTTATTGATGCTGGGCATTGCTTTAATTGGCTGTCTGGTACTCACCATCGCGATCGCGATAATTAGAGGCGAGTTGTGAGCGATCGATTTCCTAACTAGGAGATCCGCCAAACGGCTGAGAGCTTGAGTATTTATGCGATTGGAGCGAGAATTTAGGTATATCTATTTGTTATCCGATCGCTATGGGTATCCGGCACCGAAAATTCTCCATAGGGACGCTTTTAGTCATCGTTGGTAGCCTCACTGGTGCGGTTTTGGGTAACTATTTATGGCAGCAACAACGCTCACAATTACCATTACAGACCACTGCTGCCGCTCTCAACCCACCGCCCGGTGCAACTTTACCAATTTTCTCCCAGGCAATCCAGACCGACAACGATAACTTTATCACCACAGTAGTGGCAAAAGTCAGCCCCGCCGTCGTCAAAGTCGATGCCACCGAGTCAGTCAGTCAAAACCCCACGAGCGATCGGTCGATCGACAAATCCACTACAGCCGATTCCGCAAGGCGGACGCTCCGCGAACGAACCGAAAAAGGCACGGGTTCGGGCTTAATCCTGAGTGCTGACGGTCGCATCGTCACCAATGCTCATGTCGTCGATGGTACCGATCGAGTCAAAGTTACACTCCAAAATGGGCGCGTATTAGCGGGCAAAGTCGTGGGAATCGATCGAGTCACCGATGTCGCCGTTCTCAAAGTGGCTGCCAAAGACTTGCCCACCGTCAAATTAGGTGACTCCGAGCGACTGCTACCGGGCGAATGGGCGATCGCGATCGGCAATCCTTTGGGCTTAGATAATACCGTCACTGTCGGTATCGTCAGTGCTACCGGACGCAGCAGTTCCCAAGTCGGCGTTCCCGACAAGCGGGTGAGTTTTATTCAAACCGACGCCGCCATCAATCCCGGCAATTCCGGCGGCCCCTTACTCAATGGACGCGGTGAAGCGATCGGCATTACCACCGCCACTCGCGCCGACGCTCAGGGTGTGGGTTTTGCCATTCCCATGCGGACGGTGACGCGGATTACCACCCAACTATTTGCCACAGGTAAAGTGCGGCATCCTTATCTAGGCGTCCAGATGATTCCCCTCACCGCCGAACTTCAAGCGGGGATTGCCAAAGAACCCAGTCTGAGATCGAAACTCACCGCCAAACGCGGCGCGATCGTGACAGAAGTGGTCGCAGGTTCGCCAGCAGAGACGGCGGGCATCTTACCCGGCGATGTAATCATTCAAGTCGCAGGTCGCCCGATCTCTACCCCCAGTGACGTCCAGCAGCAAGTAGAAGCCAGCACCATCGGTGAAAACCTCAAATTACAACTCGATCGCCAAGGACGGGTGCGATCGCTCGAAATTAAGCCAGATCTGTTTCCGCCAACTGCTGCGGATTTTGAACCAGGGAGGTAATAATTAATAATTAATTACCTTAACATCCATTTAATAACACCAAGAATTTTTTGCACTGGATCGACCAAATAGTTGCGAGAGTCAATCGTTACATCAGAACCTTCCAATTTGAGAAACTGCCATAGAATACCACTAGTCACGCAACCATAAATAGTTGAAATATCTTTATTTTTAAGTTGATTATACCTTTGAGCAGCTAACATTTCCGCGACACATTGACCCAATCCATTTTCAATTTCTCCACGCTTAGCTTCAACCAGCATTAACACTGGAGCATCGATCGTGAATGGATTTTCAGATCTGCTAAACAGAAAATCACAAAAACCATTTAAACCTTTACTCTGGTCTACATTAAACTCCTCACCAGAGAACAGTTGCACCCGTTTTTCAGACAACCTTCTGGCTTCAACTAAAATCGGACTAACCAATAATTCTGATTTAGCTTTTTCTGTTCTAGCTTTCTCGCCTAAAGGAAGAAGATCGGTGAAAATATTTAGAAATTCTGGCTTCGGTTCGATCGGAGGTAACTGCTCGCAAAAAGAATTATCTATCAACCTTAATTCAAACTGTTCGATAACAGATTCTAGCGTAAAATTATTGTATGACATAATCGTTAAATATAGACGGTGGGCAGTGCCCACCCTACAAAGTTTTATTACTTCAATTTTTCGATTGCGTAGTCAAAGTAGGGTGTGTTTCTGCGCCAGCAAAACGCACCGATCCTCGTTCGAGCCTGGGCGGTGCGTTACCCTGACTGGATAACACACCCTACTTTAACGAAAAATAAAGCTTTTTAGGCAGTGATTTTATGAAGTGCGGAATGTGGGTTTTACCTCTTACCTTTTACCTTTTACCTTTTACCTCTTACCTTTCCCCTTTCCCCTTTCCCCCTTACCCTCTACGGCAAATCCATCAACACCGCCGTCGCCGACTGATACCGATCGCGAAAATGATAAGCCACCATCTTATCCAAAATTTGCGCGAGTACGGGAGACACGATCGCCCGATCTTGCCAAATGAGATTCCCATTAGTATCATCGATCGGGAGATAGCGCGGATGAGTATTGGTTAGAGCTTCGATCGCGATCGTACCCAGAGCATAGATATCGCTAGTATAGTTAGGCTGTCCCGCATACTGTTCCGGTGGCGTATAGCCTCGCGTCCCGATCGCGATCGTCACATTGCGATCGTCAGATAGCGGCTGAATTTCCTTAACTGCCCCAAAATCGATCAGCACCAGTCTACCGTGATGGCGATCGCGGATGATATTTCCCGGTTTGAGATCGCGATGGATCACATGCTGCGAGTGGATAAAACCCAGCACTGGCAACAACTGACGCAATAAATCCAGCACCTTAGCTTCGCTCCACGGTGCGGTTGCACCTTCTAATTCGCGATCGAGTGGCGTCCCATCGATAAATTCCTGAACGAGATAAAACTCCTGCTGATGCTCGAAATAAGCGAGCAAGTGGGGAATCTGAGCGTGATGCCCCAATTTAGAGAGAATTTCCGCCTCGGTATTAAATAACCGCCGTGCCAAATTGACAAAATTAGCATCGCGGCGCGCTGGGACTAATTGCTTGATAACGCACTGCGGCTTACCGGGACGCTTGGTATCCCGCGCTAGGTAGGTGACACCAAATCCACCCGCGCCCAGGGTAGACTCAGCTTGATAGCGACCATCGAGCAGACAGTTCGGAGCCATCACGCTGGCACTGAGCGCGGTACTGGGGGTTTGCTCTTGTTTGAGAGTGACATCTGCTGGATGGGGAATAGTCAAATCGGGGTCGATTTCGATAGTCGCCGCCATCGTCGTGGCGGGTAGAGCTGGCGGGGGTAATACATGGAGGGCGGTCGCTTGGGGTGCCGTTTTCGCGAGCAAAAACTTGAGTTCGGCGATCGCCAATTCGCGATCGGTTACTAAATTCTGCATCTGTTTTTGCTGCTGCTGGGTGTTGTAGCTCGTCAATCCCAATACGCCGATACTGCTGGCAATGAGGCCGATAAATGGGCTTACTAAGGGAATCCAACCTGCATTTACAAACGCGATCGCAAAGCCGCCGACAAGCAGGATCGCCGCACCGCTAGCCGCTAATAATAAGCGGATCGGGTGGCGCATGTACCAGGCGAGGATACTTCCCGTCAGACACCAACCGCCGATCCAGATCCCTTCGAGCCAGTTGGGAATAAACCACCACAAGGGTCGATCGTCGAGTACCGCGCTGAGAATTTGACTGGTAATTTGGGCGTGAACCAAGACCCCTGGCATCGTGGCATCTTCAGACTTCCCGGCACTATAAGGGGTTAAAAATTCATCCTTGAGGGAGCTAGCAGTCGAACCGATCGCGACGATCCGATCTTTAATTAATTTAGGATCGACTCGATCGTCTAAGAGATCCGACATCGTGACGATCTGCGCCACGCCATTTTTGCCGCTTGTCTGGGCACTACTAGCTCTGTAATTGAGCAAAATCTGATAGCCCCCATCCTCGGCATGTTGATAGCCCCCATCATTGCCGGAGATGGGTCTAAAATGCGCTCTAGCGATGTGAAATTCTTCATTTGAGTCAAACTTACCTTTGATTTGATGCTGCCGGATTAGGTATTCTTGGGCGAGCTGGAGCGCAAAACTCGTCTCGCTCGTACATGGCGATTTGGGGTCGCGCGACATAAACAACACACTTCGCCGCACGATACTATCGCGATCGACTAACAGATCTACAAATCCCAACTGTTCGGCGGGAATTCCTGGCGGCCCCGCGATGCCGGGATTTTTGAGACTGCGATGGTGACAACCCGGAATAATCACATCGTTGCTATCCCAAATTTTAGTCAGTTGGGCGCTTCCCGGCTCGACGGGATTGGCACGAAACATATCTAAACCGATGACTTTAGCTTTGGCATCGGTCAATTTTTGGATGACTTTGGCAATGGTACGATCGGGCAACGGCCAAACTTTCGCCCGATTCAGATCGTCTTCGGTAATCGCCACGATTAAAATGCGCGGGTCTGGCGGTAGCGGTGACTTCCAGCGCACGCTCTGGTCGTAAACACTCAATTCGCCCATTTCCCACCACCCCAAATACTTGGCACCGACAACCAGCCCCATCACCCCCAAACTCACACCCAAAATTGTCACTACTGATAAAGGTAGTCGGCGACCGATTCGAGTCCGAAGCGAGGCAAATTTAGGCGTGCGGAACATGTATTTTGGACGGGCGAGGATAACAATAATTGCGATCGATTTTGACAGTATATCTCGATCGTCTGTCACTTACTTAGCTTGCCCCGATCGAGTAAAAACATGTCAGTAGGGGATAGGGAATAGGGGATAGGGAATAGGGGATAGGGGACTAGGGGACAATTGCGGTTCTCTTTACCTCTTACCTTTTACCTCTTACCTTTTACCTTTTACCCCTTACCCTTACCCCTTTACGTGAATTCAAACGCTGGACAAAAGCCATCGGGGGTGACACGAAAGCCATTGAGGGGCGATCGCAAATTATGACAGCGAGCGCCGCGTTGATAGCGACAGTTGCCACAACAGTGAACGCTGGGGTCTAATTTAAGTTCTTGCTGACGATCGATCGTTTCGCGCTGAGAGATCCCTCTGAGCACGATCTCTTCCCCTTGCCATCTGGCTTCGAGCAGTCCGGTATCGGCAAAATTATGCCAGCGCGGGTCGCTAGAAATCGCCGTGGGTAAGGTAATATTAATCTCGCTTTCGAGTTCGGTCAGTTCGCCTTCATAGTTGGGATCGGCTGGCGGTGCGGGTTGGACAAAGGTATCGCCAACTGGCAAGGAAACTAATGTCCCCGCTGCTGGCGAGTGGAGATGGTAGCGATTTTGCAGTTCTTCTAAGGCGGTGAGATCTGCTAGATATGGCACACGACCATGTACGAACACCACATGTTTGGGGCGGATATTATGAATTAATTGCGCCGTACCCGCACCGTCAGAGTGCTCGCTGAGCAAATAAGTTTCGCTAGTAAGTTGGTTGGTAGTGTTGGGAGGTACCGTCGTCCCATGCGGTGAGGATGGGGATAATACCAACCAGGGAAAAGGGTGTCCCGCCGTATACAGGTTGAGATCGCGATCGATCTCGGTGATGATGATACACTGCCGCTGGTGAATGCTTATCTGATTTGCTGGGGTGAGCTGACGGACGTGCGGACGCACCTTTTCATCCCAAAATAGCGATTGATGCCGAGCGAAGTTTTGCACCGCTGGCGGAAAATTTGGGAGTAGCGATAAATAAGCATCGCAGCCAGCGGCAATCTTGCCATCTACCCAGATATCGATATCGCGTCCGGTAAATAGATGATGACTCCGCAGCAAGATCAGTAATTCTTGGGCGATGCCGAGATTATTGACTGGTAAAATAATTGACTGCTGCTGGGTAATCGCTAGATCGATCCGCGCCATCAGCGTATTTTCCTGCTTGCGGCGATGGGGATGACGAGCCGTCCCGTAACTCCCCTCAACAATCAAGACATCGGGATTGAGATTGCGAATCGAGTCGAGGTGCAAGCCATCGACCAAGCGCGAATTTGATAAGAAAAAGTCGCCAGTATAAAAGACGCTATAAGACTGATAAAAACCCGTGTAAGTCAACAATACCGCCGCCGCACCCGGTAAATGTCCCGCTGGAAATAGTTCGGCAGACAAGCCATCTTGAAACTCGATCGATCTGCGCCACGGCAAAGCCTGCCCGATTTGGGGCACTTGAGCCGCTACCTCCAACCAATTGAGCGGTAGTAGTAGGCTGGTAACTTCGCTGCTATAAATCGGTAATTTCGGCGCAGCACGATGCAGCGCCAGCAACCCCCGCGCATGATCGGCGTGAGCGTGACTACAGATAACTAAATCGCAAACAGGCAGACCATCAGCATCAATCAGCGGTGATATATCCGTCAGTCCACAATCTAATAAGATCCGATATGGCCCCATCTTGACTAACAAACACACGCCTTCATCACCATGACCCACGCCATAGGGAAGGCAGACCAAATCTTCGTTACTAGGTTGAGGTCGCGTAGACAAGGGGAAAGTCCAGGATAAATCCGCTGCTTTTATAGATATCTGGGCGCTCGCCCATAGTAGACAACGCCAACGGCAGTTCGCTTATTTAGTGAGCCGAGCCGTTTCCGTGATATTTGTCCGAATCATAGAAGCCATTACGGGTGCCAAAAAATAGTACGCCCAGAATGAAGGGAATAGTCAGAATTGGTAAGATAAGTTGAACGCTCATAATCTAAAATAACTCTGAAGGTTATATGGCACTAGCATCTTCATTATCGAACGATCGCTCCCCGATCTGCAACGATCGTTAACCATTCTTGACGCAAAATCGTCGATCGTCAAGACTCGGCAACCATTCCAGACATATATCCATGTCGATCGAGTAATTGGCTCGACCGACGATCGGCATTGCTAATTAGCAGTAAGATTTACGATTCAGCAAATATCTACCCCCTATCCCCTATTCCCTATTCCCTATTCCCTATTCCAAAAACTTCCGCGCTAGAAAATAAGCCGCAATTGACTTAGCATCGATCGGTTCGCCAGCATCAATCGCCGCCTCAAATTCGGCTGGCGTCATCAAAACGACACTAATATCTTCGTCATCATCACCCGCAGGTTGAACTGCTAATTTCGCCAGATCTTGTGCCAAAAAAGCATAAATAATCTCATCGCAATAACCCGGTGCTAGAAAAAACTCACCTAATTTTTGCCATTTTTCCGCCCGATATCCCGTCTCTTCCTGTAGCTCCCGGGCGATCGTCTCGGCGGGATCTTCACCTATTTCCAATGTCCCCGCCGGGAACTCTAAAATACGTCCCTGAGTCGGAAAGCGATATTGTTTGACTAATACCAATTTGCCTTCAGGCGTAATCGGCACTGCTAACGCACCGCCAGGATGATGAATTGATTCCCATTCCCCAATTGCACCATTAGGAAGCTCGATTCGATCGACATTAAACGAAAATTTACGTCCTTGATAAGATAATTTATTTTGTAATATCTTCGCTGGCTCGTTTCCTAAAGGCATGGTTTTAATTAATAATTGATAATTGCGGATGCGCGCACGCCTCTGTTCCCCGACGGTTGAGCGCACCAAGCAGATAATTGATATTTAGTTTCTATTTAATTAACTTAATATCAGAACATTCTAGCTTGCTGGCGAGGGTAGCGATCGAATCGCCCGATTTTGGTTCGAGCCAATCGGGTGCGATTTGAGCTAGTGGTACGAGGACGAATGCGCGATCGCACATGTGCGGATGGGGCACCTGTAAAGTCGGCAAATCGATAACTCGATCGCTATATAACAATAAATCTAGATCTAAAGTCCGCGCTCCCCACACCTCACCTCGCACCCGTCCGAACTCAGTCTCGATCGACTGTAAGACACTCAATAATTCTAATGCGCTCAGACTAGTCTCAACGGTCGCACAACCGTTCAAATAATCTGGCTGCGGTGGCCCGATCGGGGCAGTATGATACCAGCTAGAAACGTCTAAAAGCTTAATTTGCGGATGTATTTTTAGTCTCTCGATCGCGCCAGTTAAAATTACCAACGACTCACCTAAATTACTCCCTAATCCGATCGCGCAAGCTGGAAGATTTGCCATCTTATCGATCTGCCGATGGTTGAGATTTGGGTTTAGTCGATTTCAAAGCCTGACTAAAACCGATCGCGATCGTGATATTCGATAGCGTTAAAAAAAACTCGGCACCACCATGTAGCAGATCGACATCTGCTAAAGACTTATGCAAAGTTAATTGAGCGTAAGCCCCAATGGGAATTGTTACCGCTACAAATAATAAAGTTAGATAAAATCCAATTAGCGCCACCTTGGGAGTAGGAATTTTTTTGGTCATAAACCACAAAAATCCCAAGTATGGAAATAAAGACACTGCAAATAATGTTTCTTTAGAAAAGATTAATTCAATTAATGAGGGCATAAGTAGCTACATTCAGATATTTATTAGATAGAAACTGCTTAAATCATAGCTGGTGGGCACTGCCCACCCTACGCGATCTATCTACTTATTTGCAAATAATTAATAGATAGAAATTGCTTAAATCATAGCTGGTGGGCAGTGCCCACCCTACGCGATCTATTCACTATTCACGATCCACTATTCACTACTGACTGTTTACTAATCTGCCAAGCAGCCAGACACATCGTGCCATTGCCCACCACCGTCATCGCTGCTTGTAGAGTCACCAGCCACTCTAGCGTGGGCGTATTATCAAAAAAATGCCACGTACAAGCACACATCGCACTCACCAGTGCAGGTAACATCCCAAACGACAGACTCCGCCATGCCAGATTACCACTCGCCTCAGCATAGCGCCAAATCAGCCAGATCGCCGTCATCCACTCAATGACGCTAGAAATATGAATAATCCAAGTGGGAATCGAGAGTACGTGCATCGATCTATGATTGAGATACTTATCTAAAAGTGTACCGAAGATCTCCGCCCCAAGAATCCCCATCGTCGAATATCTAGAGAATTTAGCTCCTAGTTTCCAGAAGCTGAGCCAACCCGATCGCTTTTGGGCATTATATAACCAGTAACGTTTCGCATCTGCTTAGATATCGACGATATGCCAGATTGTAGATACTAGCCAAAAATGGACATGACGCACGACAAATCGCGGACTATTTTGATTGTCGAGGACTCTCGATCGTACCGCAGCAAGTTACGAGATTATTTGAGCCAAGACAATCGCTATGACTACACCATCATCGAGACAGAGACGGGTGCAGAGGGATTGAAACAATACCGGATCGCCAAACCCGATGCGATTTTGCTCGATTATATCTTGCCAGACATGAATGGGCTGGAGTTCTTGCACGCGCTGCAACAGCAGATCGAGAAACCCGATCTCCCCGTGGTGCTGCTAACAGAGTACAACAAAGAGAACCTAGCCAGTCAAGCGATCGAATCTGGCGCTCAACAATATCTGAGCAAATCAGTACTAACCACAGAAAATTTGCGACTGTCGCTGCATCATGCGATCAAACAAGGCGAACTACTGCGTCAAGTCGCCGATCTCCAGGTTCAAAACGATCGACACCTGAAAGTATTAAATCACAAAGAAGAACAGTTGCGATTGGCACTCGCCTCCGCACAGATGGGGATTTGGGATTGGAATCTGTTGAATGGACACATTCAATGGAACCGCGAACATGAAGAGTTATTTGGCTTAGCTCCGGGAAGTTTTGATGGCAATTATGAAACTTTCGATCGCTGTATTCATCCCGAAGATCGGGCAATGGTGCATCAATGTGTCGTGGAATCGATCGAGTCTCATACCAGCCTGTGCCATCAGTTTCGGATCGTTTGGGCAGATGGAAGCATTCATTGGATCGAGACGCGGGGAGAGGTGTATTTTAATGCCATTGGCGAGGCGATTCGGACGATCGGGACTGTCGTGAATATCGACGCCCGCCAGCAAGCCCAGCAGTTACTCCAAAACCAATTGGAACGCCAGCGGTTGGTACTAGATATGACGGTGCAAATTCGCCGCTCGCTCGATTTGCCAGAAATCTTAAATACTACTGTCAATGAAGTGCGACAGTTCCTCCAAACCGATCGAGTTACTATCTACAAATTTGCTCCCGACTGGGTAGCGACAGCCATTGTAGAATCGGTAGGGATGGGTTGGAAAGAGATCCTCACCACCCAGATCTCCAATACTTACATCGAATCGTATCTGGACGACTTCCGGCAAGGAGTAGTTACTCAAAATGCCGACATCTACACTGTCGAAATCGATGCTTGGTATCTGGTGCTGCTAGAAAGTTTTCAAGCCAGGGCAAATGTCGTCGTCCCCATCTTCAAAGGAGAGGAATTATGGGGACTACTTACTGCTCACCACTGCTCGGCACCGCGCCAATGGCAACCTTCCGAAATCGATCTAGTCAAACAACTGAGCAATCAACTCAGTATCGCCATTCAGCAAGCAGATCTATTTGCCCTAGCCCAGCTCGAATTGACACAACGCAAACAAGCAGAAATGACGCTGCAACTGCTCAATACCGAAATGGAGCAGCGTCAGGCAGTCGAAACACTCAAAGACGAATTCATCGGCATTGTCAGCCACGAACTCCGCACCCCACTAACTTCGATGCAGGGCGCATTGGGCTTACTGGCAATGGGTTTGATGGATGACGAGCCGGAGCAAATGAAGCAGATGATCGAGATTGCCTCGATCGAAACCGAACGCTTGGTGCGCTTGGTAAATAATATCCTCGATCTGGATAAGTTAGATGCACATTCTAATTCGATCGAGCAAGAGTGGTGCGATGCCCATACGCTCATCCAACGCGCGATCGATGTCATGACTGGCTCGGCGGCGGCGGCGGGAGTGGATCTGGTGCTAGAGTGTCCGCCCTTACAGATTTGGGTGGCACCCGATCGAATCGTCCAAACATTAACAAATTTGCTCGGTAATGCTATGAAATTTTCTCCCCCTAATAGTAGCGTCTCGATCGCTGTCACGCAGATTAACGAACCGATGCCCGAGCGGGCAGGCAGACTCGACTCAGTGCGAATGGCTCCCACCAGTAACACTCGCCAGATCTGCTTTGCGATTAGAGATTGCGGACGCGGCATTCCCGCTGATAAACTCGAAACCATTTTCAATCGCTTTCAACAGGTTGATAGCTCTGACTCGCGCGACAAGGGCGGCACTGGCTTGGGGCTGGCAATTTGTAAATCGATCGTCGAGCAGCATCAGGGACGGATCTGGGCTGAAAGTGAGTGGGGACAAGGTAGTACGTTTTTCTTCATTTTACCTCAGCCAATGTATAGAAGCCGTGCTGAGCCGGGTACTTTAGAGCAAGAGGATTTTTTAAACTTATCATCAGCACGAGTCAGCCTAAATTTATAATATTTCACTCATTTTCCAGAGATTTAAATAATTAATCATGAGTACCACCGAGCGTAAGACTGCAAAATTTAGAGATTTACTCTCGGAATTTAATCATATTAAAGCAAATGCTTTAAGTGGTAATCTCATTATCCAAGTAGTAGATGTGCCGAGCTGGATGTTGTGTTTTTCGGCAGGACAATTAGCCGGAATCAGTGGCGGCATCGATGCGATCGAGCGGTGGGAAAGAAATCTAGCCTTAGCATCCCTAAATGTGCCGCTCGATCGACTAGTTAAATCTAACAATCATCAAGAAATATTTTTAAATTCTAATGAAATTGCTCAAAAGTATGCAGCAGCAGAAGTTTTATTCGATATCATTCAGTTTAGCCAAAATCAACAAGATCGGTTAGCTTATCGCTTCATTACACTCAAAGAAAATAATAATAATTTAAAATCAGCTATCCCATTACTAGATATTAAACCACTACTGAGTAAAACGATTCAAACGTGGCAGGAATGGGAACAGCATGGCTTAGGAACTTGTGCGCCCAGTCTATTTCCGCTGATTCATCCCTCAGCTAAAGTTAATGATTTTGCGAATAATCAAGATTTGAAATTTATCATTTCGTCGATTGATGGTAGTAAATCGCTACGCAGTTTGGCAATTCATCACCAGCAAAAACTACTCGACGTAGCTAAATCTTTATCCCAACCGATCGAAGCTGGACTGATTACGTTGTCGATCGCTAGACAAGCCACAACCGATCGCCGACAATTAGATCTCGACCGCCAGCTAACTTCAGAGTTAGATCGTGTGAACATCGCTATCCCTGGCGGTACTGGCGAGCTGGGAGCCGTTGGCGTAGCCTCTGTGCAAGAGAATCGCCACATGCCATTAATTGCTTGTATCGATGATAGTCTCTCTGTCTACAAACATTTAGAAAAAATTATCGTCGAGCATGGTTGTAGAGCTTTTGGGGTACAAGATCCCCTCAAAATTTTGCCCAGTCTGATCAGAAATAAACCCGACTTGATCTTCCTCGATTTAGTCATGCCAGTGACTAATGGCTACGAGGTGTGCGAACAAATTCGGAAGACGCCATCATTAGTAGATGTGCCGATTATCATTTTAACGGGTAATGACGGATTGATCGACAGAGTTCGTACCAAATTTGTCGGCGCAAATGGATTTCTCGGTAAACCTATCGAAGCGCGCTCGATCGTCAAAGCACTCGATAAATATCTCGACAAAAAACAGTCGAGCCGTCACTCCAAATCTACCCGCACTACGCAACAAGATCGAGTCTCAAATGGCGATCTAAATAGTGAAGTTACCAAACGAGTTTTGGTAATTGATGACGATCGAAATATTCGCGAGGTTGTCTCGATGTGTCTGCACAAACTCAAAGGTTGGGAGGTATGTGCCGTATCATCAGGACAGGAAGGATTGGATCGAGTTTTAACCAGCAGTCCCGACGCGATCGTCCTCGATGTGATGATGCCAGAAATGGATGGATTAGCTTTTTTGCGACAGTTGCGAGCTAATACCGATCGTAAATCGATCCCGGTGATTCTCTTGACCGCAAATCGCTATTTACCCGATCGCGATCTCCTCACCGAACTCGGTGTCGTCGAAACCATTTCCAAACCATTTTTACCGATCGATCTAGTCCGCCAGATCGATCGAGCTTTAGCCGGGGATTTTTGTGTGGTGTGACAATATAGGTAGATAAATGTTGCCAAATTCTCTCGATCGCATAGCACATACAAAGCCTAATTACCCTTGTCTAAATCAATCTGTCTTGAACTATGGTGAGAATGATTTCTGGATGGACTATGATTATTTCTAGGGATAGATCGTAGTCCATCTCTTAATCCGACAAATCAAAGTTATAGACATAATATTCGATCGCGTAGCGTAGGCAAAGCCAAATAGAGTAAGATATAGTAGAGCCGATTGCCAATGACACACTTGCGCATTTGACACATACGTTCTAGCTTGTAAAGCGGGTGCTGATGTTGCTAATTTTTCGATTTTAGAGGCTGGGAACTAGAATTTTTTCCCAACTGGATCGAACACGAACTGAACTCGCTGATAGTTGTCGTTAATATATGTCATTAGTCCCCAAATCCCGATAATAATCCCCAGCATTTCGAGACTCTCCTCAATAGTTATAATTGCACCAAAAATTAAATTTTCAACCCCATGTCTTTCAGCATAGCTACCCCCAATCAACTCACAGCCAATGCAACCTGATAAGTAGATAGGTACCGCTTCCGATCGCACGATGTCAATTACAACTGGCTCGTTTTACCTATACTAATGTTGGATGGTTATAGTTCTCTATGATTTTTAGTAGGCGATCTGCTGGTGCATTTGCTAATTCTCTTGGTTCTAATTTATGCAATCCGTCCCCATAAACACGACCCTCATTAATCAGACTTTGAATTGGGATTGAATTTAGGGCTTGCCAAATATATTTTGGCAGTTCTGGATTTGTTGCAAATAGAGTTGATAAATATTCTTTTGGATACATCATTAGATAAACATTTGGGGCGATCGCTTTAGAATGGTTAAGAATGAAGCGAAAAGGTTTGCTATCTTTAGATTGATTTCTTCCCATATACGGACATAAAAATATTGCTGGTTCTCTATTTTCTTGCACATACCATAACGATCGATGGCTGCACAAGTAACGCGCTGATATCCCAGCATCTACGCCTTGTTTAAGGTAGTTCCAAACATCTGGATAGTTAATAGATAATTCTTCTGGCTGCTGTTTACAGGTTAGCAAGAAAAGTCTACGATCGATCTGAGGATTTCCTCGATCGTCTGCAAATATTTCAG
>NZ_JANMZA010000498.1:0-4511 GCF_031382685.1 Chamaesiphon sp. OTE_8_metabat_110
GCGATCGCCATATCGCACATACTGGCAAAGAATTGGAGACTAATATTTGCTCCATAAACGATCGATATATCCGCTCCACCTCGCGCTAATGGCAAACAAGCTAAGATCGAAATTCCTTGAAAGATGCCAAACCAAACTAACGATCTTTCTACACCCCATTTATTGACGATCGATCCACCGACAAATGAGCCAATAATTCCCGCACTACAACTAACAACTCCAATAATTTGACCGATCTCAGTCAGACTAAACTTGAGATCGATTAATAGCGGTCGCATCATCGCACCTGTCATATTCGTTCCCGCCAAATACAACAACAATAATACCGTCCAAAACATCATCCGATCTCGCTTAAAAAAGCTAATTAATGATGTCCAACTAGGTTTTTCGGTAGTAGTTTCGATTTTACGCTCAGGGTGTAGTAACAGCGGTATGCCAGCTAATAGAATCATCCCAGCCATCACCAATAAACTCGATCGCCAGCCGATGCGATCGAGCAATATTAACGCGCCACCACCACCAATAATACTACCGAGATAGTTGCCAGCACTTTGGATCGTACTCCCCCAGGCACGTTCCGTTCCTACCAGCATCCGCACGGCTAAAGCATCTGTCGCGATATCCTGACTCGCCGAGCAAAAGCAAGCTACGAGCGTAAATACCATCAAAATTGGGAAATTTTGTCGCACATCTAGCAATCCAGAAATAGCGACACAACTCGCCAATAGTAACTGGAAAACCAAGATCCAACTGCCATAATGTCGATCGCGATCGAGGCTGAATCGATCGACTAATGGCGACCACAAAAATTTTAACATCCAAGGTAATGCTAACAAGCCTAATGCGCCAACTGTTTCTAATAATGCCCCTTGCTATAGAGTTGGCTGAATCAACCCAGCCGAAATTACGATTTCAGGGATGCCAACGGCTATGAGAGAGACATCTTTGAGCATTGCCAACCGATCGCTTTACTTAATAGAGTTAATTTAATGAAGATTCAAATCGAAAACCACAACGGTCGTTTATGGCTGCGGTGGGATGATGGTGATAAACGCCAAACGCTAACGATATGTCTGTTGTCGATCGCTATGTCAAAAAAAAAAAAGGTGAGCTGTAGCCCACCTTTAAATCTAGATTAAACTAGTTAGCTAAATTAACCTAAAACTTTTTTAGCAGTAGCAACGACATTATCGACGGTGAAGCCAAATTTATCCATAACTACACCACCAGGAGCCGAGGCACCAAAACGATCGATTGTGACTAAACCACCATCGAAGCCGATGAAGCGGTGCCAGCCTTGGCTGCAAGCTGCTTCGACTGCGACCCGTTTGGTGACAGCTTTGGGTAGGACGGACTCTTGGTAAGCTGCGTCTTGTTCGTCGAATAGTTCCCATGAAGGCATGGAGACAACGCGAACTTTTTTGCCTGCGGCGGTGAGTTGTTCGGCAGCAGTGACGCACAGGCTGACTTCGGAGCCAGTCCCGATCAGGATGATGTCGGGAGTACCTTGGGAATCGACGATCGTGTATGCACCTTTGGCTACACCTTCGATCGAGGTTCCGGCTAAGTTGGGGAGGTTTTGGCGGGATAATGCCAGCAGAGTCGGATCGGTTTGACTGGCTTTTTCGATCGCAACTTTGTAAGCACCGGAGGTTTCGTTACCATCGGCGGGACGGATCACGGTGAGGTTGGGGATAGCACGCAATGACGCGATCGTTTCGATCGGTTGGTGCGTGGGGCCATCTTCACCCTGCCCGACGGAATCGTGAGTCATCACCCAGATCGCACCCGCTTTGGATAGGGCGGAGAGGCGAATCGGGGCGCGCATGTAGTCGGTGAAGATTAGGAATGTGGCACCGTAAGGAATCAAACCGGAGTTGTGGAGGGCGATGCCGTTACAGATGGCACCCATCGCATGTTCGCGGACGCCGAAGTGGACGTTACGATTTTGATAGGCACCTTTTTGGAAGTCGCCTGATTCTTTGATTTCGGTGAGGTTGGAGTGAGTTAAGTCAGCCGAACCGCCAATTAATCCTGGTAAAACTGTCGCCAGTTTATTGAGGCAATTTTCCGAGTGTTTGCGGCTAGCGAGAGCTTTGTCTTCGGGGGTGTAAGTCGGCAACACGCTCGCCCAACCGTCGGGCAGCTTGCGGGAGGTCAAACTTTCAAATTCGGCAGCTTCGGTGGGATATTTGGACTTGTAGCTAGCGAGAGTAGCTTCCCATTCGCCTTCGGCTTTGGCACCGCGATCGATCGCTTCGCGCATGTGCGCGACGGCATCGGCAGGTAATTCAAAGGGGGCGTAATCCCAGCCGAGGTTTTCACGGGTGAGTTTGATTTCGGCTTCACCCAAAGCGGCACCGTGGATACCTGCGGTGTTGCACTTGTTGGGGGAACCATAACCGATGATAGTAGTTACCTTAATCATCGTCGGTTTGTCGGTGACTTTTTTAGCTGCTTCTAATGCTGCACCAATCGCCGCCAAGTCGGTGTTTCCGTCTTGGACGTGGATCGTGTGCCAGCCGTAAGCTTCAAACCGTTTGGAGACATCTTCAGTAAAGGCAACATCAGTCGAACCATCGATCGAGATGTGGTTATCATCATATAAGACGATCAGCTTGCCCAGTCCCCAGTGACCCGCAATCGAAGCGGCTTCACCAGAAATACCTTCCATATTGCAGCCATCGCCGACGATAACGTAGGTATAATGATCGACGATCGTCGCATCGGGTTTGTTAAATTTAGCAGCTAGATGTGCTTCAGCCAAGGCCAAACCCACACCATTAGCAATCCCTTGACCGAGAGGGCCAGTTGTAACTTCAATTCCAGCAGTTTCAAAGTTTTCGGGGTGTCCAGGCGTACTCGAACCCCACTGACGGAAATTTTTGATATCTTCAATACTGACGCTATCGTAGCCAGTAAGATGCAATAGTGCATACTGGAGCATCGAACCATGTCCGGCAGATAATACAAACCGATCGCGGTTGAACCATTGGGGATTCTTGGGATTGTACCGCATGAACTTTTGCCATAGGACATAAGCCATTGGCGCAGCACCCATCGGTAAGCCGGGGTGTCCGGATTTGGCTTTCTCGATCGCATCGACAGCCAGAAACCGAATGGAATTAATCGCGAGTTGGTCTACGGATTGAGCGGTTACAGGCATAATATATATCGATTTAACTACATAACTAGTGAAATTTAAGTGCTGACAGCACGGCTAGACAAGTGCAGGCTGATGGTCTAATTCGCAAGTTTTGAGTCATACAGCACTACTCAACCAGAGCCAAACATCGCTCCTTATGAATAATGTTCTAATCCCGAAACTGAATGCCAACAGATTTGCATCGATCTTAACAATTTCTACCTATCATCCCATTTGGTGGAAGCATGAGCAAGAGGTTTGGGGAGTGGATAGTGAATAGTGGATAGTGGATAGCAAATTAATTGAGATTCAGATAAGTCCTCATCTACACTCAAAGCCCAACTTCGATCCACTAATCACTATCCACTACCCCCTAATTTTGTTACATAACATCACTATCCCTTCCCTTTGCCCGTGGCATCTGGTATTACTAGGCGTGAGGTAGTCGATCGAATAAAGTATGAACATGCCAAAATACGATAGTATCTTCAACACTGAAGAATATTCCGAAGAGCCATTAAATGAAGCTGAAGGCTTGGCATCGATCGTGCTGATTGCTGCTTTGGCAGATAACCCCAAGGATTTGGTAGCCCCAGATTTATTTCTGGATATTTTGCCGGATTTTGACTTGTATGCAGAGTATTCTGACGAAGATCTGTTGGCAATGGTCGATCGATTGACCGCAATTGTCGCAGATGTAGGGCTGGGGGCATTGTTTAATGCCGCAGATGAGGCGATTCCTGACGATCTAGTGCCTGATGCTTATGCTGCGGCGATTTTGGCAAAGATGAATTTACAGACAGGCGAGATCGCCGCTGGAGCGCAGGTGTTTCTCAAGGAGCTGCAAGTGGTGCTAGATATCGATGATGAGGAGGCTGCGGAGGTCGCCGCCGAGGTGAAGAAGGCTTTTGAGGAGAGTTGATTTGAGCTAGTAGATAGGCATTGCGCGATCGATTTGTGAAGGATAGTATCGAGTGCTGATTACCTTCGGAGCGATATTATCCCCCATCGACGATGCCAGAATACCGCCTACTTTTAGATATTACGCATGTTAATTGAGATGACTAGCCGCACCGCTCAATTGTGGCTGGGATCGATCGAAACCGAGGAGGAGAATTTGCATCGGTTCTCGTCCCTCTGCTGTAGGGACGATCGCCATGTGGCTGACAAAACTGAGCTGATTGACTTCGCGATAGGCGAGAGGAATCGATCGAATCGTATCTGGATCGATATCAATCAGAACTGGGGCATCTTTGATGGGAAGACCGCAAAATTCTCCGGCTTGAGTATGAAATAAGATCAGAAATTTTGAGGAATCATGCTCGGATTCAATACTGGTAAATTTTTGGCGCAAATCTACAATTGT
>NZ_JANMZA010000522.1:0-5186 GCF_031382685.1 Chamaesiphon sp. OTE_8_metabat_110
GTATCCGCAGGTGTGGAATCCGTTAAGCGCGTCAATGGTGGTGAAGTGCTATCCACTCACATCATTGCTCGTCCCCACGAGAACCTAGAGTACGTCTTACCAATGAACTACACCGAAGATGTGGAAAAATTCCGCGTCTAATCCGAACAAGTTCGCTAAAATATCGCATTAAAGTCAAAAATTTTAGGAGTCATTGATAATGTCAATTGCAGTTGGGATGATCGAAACATTGGGCTTTCCCGCAGTAGTCGAAGCTGCTGACGCGATGGTCAAAGCCGCTCGTGTCACCTTGGTCGGTTACGAAAAAATCGGTAGCGGTCGCGTTACCGTGATCGTCCGTGGCGACGTATCCGAAGTCCAAGCTTCCGTATCCGCAGGCGTCGAATCCGTCAAGCGCGTTAACGGCGGTCAAGTGCTGTCCACTCACATCATCGCTCGTCCCCACGAGAACTTAGAGTACGTTCTACCGATGAACTACACCGAAGATGTTGAGAAATTCCGCGATAGTCTCAATGGCCCAGGCCCATTGGCAATCGGCGGTAGACGTTCTTAGAGCTGGATGAAGCTAGCTAAAGTGCTGGGTACTGTAGTCAGTACCCATAAGGAGCCGAATTTGACTGGGACTAAGTTTTTGCTCGTGCAAATGCTCGATGCCGCAGGCAACGATCTACCAGAATATGAGGTGGCTGCCGATTGTGTGGGTGCAGGTTTAACAGAAGTAGTGCTGGTAAGTCTAGGCAGTGCTGCCCGTCAAATATCGAATAAGGATCGTTATCCTGTCGATGCGCTGATTGTGGCGATCGTAGATACGGTGGCGGTTGGCAATGACTTGACGTACAGCAAACGCAATGTCTCCTGAAATAAGAAATTAATATAGCGAAAAGTGCTTTACTTGGGGTTTCCCCTTCTTGGGTATGGGTCACGGATGGGGAACCCATCCGACCCAACTGGAGCGAGTAAAGCACCTTTTCAAAACAATTAATCCCTCCGAAGCGGCGATCTCACCGCCAAGGATGTTGGCTGGAGCTGGTCTAGATAAGACCAAATTTAAACTCAGAAGTTATTAATGATTTAATAGAGAACCTTAGATATGAGTGATATTAGTGATAGCGTCCGCCAGCAAATTCGTCAGTTATTAAGCCAAGGCTACCGGGTCGGATTGGAATATGCCGACGCTCGCCGCTTTCGGACTGGTTCGTGGCAGAGCGCCAGTGTCGCCCAAGGCAATGAAGGCACTGTCCTCGGCAGCATTGCCAGCATTTTGGACGAACATCAAGGTGAATACGTCCAACTTTTAGGTATCGACACCACAGCTCGATCGCGCGTACTAGAGCTGATGATTCAACGCCCTGATGGCGCAGTGACTCAAGTAAGTAACGCGAAAATCAACGGTGGTAAAACTGCTGCTGTTGCCAGCAATGGTCATGGAGCTGGTGCTGGTAGTGATGTCGCTCAATCTGTGCGGCAACTGTTAAGTCAAGGTTATCGCATCGGCACCGAATTCGCGGATGCGCGTCGGTACAGAGCCACCTCTTGGACTAGCGGCCCATCCTACCAAGGTACCCGCGATGGCGAAGCGGTAGCGATGTTGAGCGAGCTAGTTGCCGCCCACGAACACGACTACGTGCGGATGATCGGGATCGACCCCCAAGCCCGTCGGCGCGTGATGGAAGTCATCATTCATAAGCCCGGTGAGCCAGCGACCCTGAGTACGGGTGGCGGCAGCCAAACTAGTTCGTTTAGCAGCGCCTATGGTGGTGCGAGCAAGAGTAGTAGCGTTGGTGGCAATGTCAAAACCTCCTTAAGTGCTGAAGTCGTCGCATCCGTGCGCCGCTTACTCGAAAGTAGTTACCAAATCAGCACCGAACATGCCGATATTCGGCGGTTTCGGAGTAGCTCTTGGCACACTTGTAAACCAGTATCCGCAACTCGGCTGCAAGAGGCAGTCTCGCAGTTAGAGAGCTGCTTGATGGATCATGAAGGTGAGTACGTGCGGCTGATCGGCATCGATCGCCAAGCCAGACGGCGCGTTCATGAGGAAATTATTCAACGTCCTCAAAAATAACACGATCGGCGAACGGCAAAAAGTTACCAGTAAACACTAATCGTCACAACAGCCCGCTCGATCGACTAGCTCCGGCTGGCTCCAGCCGCTACTAACCACAAGTGCGATCGGGGGTTAGCACGACCGATCTTGCGGATCTGTTAAGTTGAAATTTGAGACTGACATTCCTGCTAGGTCGATCTGATAAGTTGCTGTTTGCCGTTTTTCCGAAAACTCCTAATGCTAACTAAGTTTCGATCTGTATCTAGAGAGGTAGTTCCCGTCCATGTGGATGGGAATGTGACGATCGATCCGAGTGCGGCGATCGCACCTGGAGTCTTGCTGCAAGCTGAAGAAAACAGCCGGATTACGATCGGGGCTGGGGTTTGTATCGGCGCGGGGACGGTCATTCATGCTGCTGGCGGAAATTTAGATATCTGCATGGGAGTGTGTTTGGGTCGTGGGGTGCTGATTATCGGCAGCGGGACGATCGCGCCCAATGCCTGTATCGGGGCGGGTACGACCGCGATCGATCCTCAGATTGAAGAAGGTGCGGTCATTCCCACTCATTCACTCATCGGCGATCGCAGTCGGGGTGAAGTTTCAGTTGTAGATGCGGAATTACCTCCACCTCCACCTGCAACTAATGTCGCACAGAGTGCCCCTGCCGACGCTTGGGATACGAGCGACGCCTGGGATACCCCGATCGTCGAACCCCCAGCGACACCACCACCCGCAACAATTGCCACGATCGATATCGACCTCAAGGCAGTCAAATCCGTCGCCGGACGCGCCAACTTCGATCGACTCAAACGCCATCTGTTCCCTAATGGTTGACCTCATGACCGTGCCAGTACCACCAAAACTCACGACCACCAAGATTACGATCGTTTTAAACGGTAAAGGTGGTGTGGGTAAAACCACCACGGCAGTAAATTTGGCAGCGATCTTTGCCGAACACCATCGCGTCCTCTTGGTAGATGCCGATCCGCAAGGCTCGGCAAGTTGGTGGGTCAAGCAATCTGAAGGTCACAACTTAGGCTTTGAGACTAAGGTTTTAACCGATTTTACTGGCGTCAGCCGCAAGCAATGGTCGGATTATGATATCGTCGTTGTCGATATGCCACCCGCCCTAGATTCGATCGCGTTGGCGGCGATTATGCCAGTAGCCGACTATTTAGTGCTACCCACTCCCCCCGCACCAATGGATCTGGCGGCATTGATTCGCACGGTCAGACAGGTGGTAATCCCCTCGCAGATCGCCCATCGCGTCCTCCTGACCAAAGTAAACTCTCGTGGTTTAAAAGAAGCTCAAGAAGCCCAACAAACTCTCTTACAGTGTCAAATTCCGGTTTATTATACAGTAATTCGGAATTTGAAAATTCACGAACGAGCGGCGATGGCAGGCTTACCCATCAGTCAATACAAAGGTCAAGCCGCCGCACCTGCGGCAGCAGACTATCGCTGTGTAGTTAATGAAATCTGGACAGATTGGAGCTAAATATGCCGATTAGAAAAAAACGACCGTCAGCATCTGATGTGTTGCGACAAGAAATGCAGCAACCATTGGTGATACCCGCTCGGAGTCCAGACCCCGAGCCAAACCCAACTCCAACTCCTAATACAAATATTGATATGACACCTACTCAAGACGATGCCGCGACAGCCGCTCAGCTCAAAAAAGTCCAAGAGAGTGAAGCCAAGCTTCAGCAGCAAATCGAAGATCTTAACTCCAAACTAAAAGCCCAAGCTGATACGATCGTCAAATTGGCCGAACAGTCACAAGCTCCCGCCAAAGGCAAAAGCGCAGCACTAGTCAAGAAAGATACCAGCAGATCCAATGCGTCCATTACCGCTCGCCCCACAGAATCCCGAGAAGAAACCGCTCGTCGTCGTGCTAATACCGACATCGGCTGGCTCGACTAAGCTTAGCGCCAAGTAACGCCGCAGCGGTAGAGGTAGCAACTAGTTAGTGTCTGCTCGTCGCTAGAGCTGACACTCAATTGGGCGCTGTCTTAAGCGCAAAGCCGGAAGGGATAACGGTAATTTAGAGAAGAGGAGATGCTTAATGGCTCAAGAGCGCAGTTCTCGTCATGCTGTCGGGACGATCGAAACTGATGGATTTCCGCCTGTATTGGCTGCGGCTGATGCGATGCTCAAAGCTGGCAATGTGACATTAGTCTACTATGGCTTAGCCGAGCGGGCGGAGTTTATCATTGCCGTACGCGGTACGGTGTCCGCTGTCGAGCAAGCAGTGGCGGCGGGGGTGATTGCTGGTGAAGCGACCAAGCGCGGTACGATTATCAGTCACTACATTATCCCCAATCCACCCGAAAATGTCGATAGTATCATGCCGATTCACTATACGGAAGCTTCGCGAGATTTCTGGGTGTGAATTTAGTGGATAGTGGATAGTGGCAGATCGTGGGGGTCAATAAGTGCTGACGATCGATAGTTTAATAGTATTTATGGAGGATATTTTTAATGGCTGATTCAATGAGTTCTCAACAAGCGGTTGGTTCGATCGAGACCAAGGGTTTTCCTGCCGTCTTAGCTGCTGCTGATGCGATGCTCAAAGCCGGACGCGTCACACTAGTCGGTTATCTTAGGGCTGGTTCGGCACGATTTACCGTCAATGTTCGGGGCGATGTCTCCGAAGTCAAACAAGCAATGGCGGCTGGGATCGATGTCGTCGAGAAAGTCTATGGTGGGACATTGGAATCCTGGGTAATCATTCCACGCCCACATCCGAACGTTGAGCGAATTCTACCAATTGGTTATACTGAAGAAGTCGAAGAATTTCGCGCTCAAGTTGAGGGTCGATTTAATTAGTATTTCGCGATCGAGCGATTCGATTCTCACTAAGATCTTGTTGAGAATCGAGACAATTTTAACAGCCGTCAGCTTACGATAGTTTCCGCTAAACCTAGCTGGTGGGCAGTGTCCACCCTCGCAAACCCTAGAGAATCCCCCTAAATCCCCCTTGGAAAGGGGGACTTTTAAAGCCCCCTTGGAAAGGGGGTTGGGGGATTTAGATCTAGAAACAAAGCCCAGTATTTAATAATATGTAGGGTGGGCACTGCCCACCGCATGGGTTTCAGGCACGATTTATCGCTCCACTATCCACTATCCACTATCCACT
>NZ_JANMZA010000599.1:0-5938 GCF_031382685.1 Chamaesiphon sp. OTE_8_metabat_110
GTTGTTACTAGCCTTACCTGTGAAATTAACCATACGGATGTTATCATCACGACGGGGAGGCATCTGTGTCTGTATCTGTCCGTTTCTGGAAGTGTATGTTCCCCCCCTCATATCCGCGACTCGATAGCCATCCACAACTAAGTTGCGATTTGGAAAATTGATATGAAGATGAGGTCCAGTAGATATCGCACAACGAGGATCGTTTGGTGTATCGGCAGCTACGACACCAATTTGCTGACCTTTTTGGAAAGATTGACCCTTGTATAATCCAGATGCTCTGACGTGCATTAATGTGTAATTACCATCTGGAGAGCTAAAGTAAATAGCGTTGTGATTGTTCCCTCCTCTGGCTTGACAAACACTGATTATTGTTGAGTCAACAGGTGCTAATACTGGCGTTCCAGCATTAATAGCGAAGTCAACAGCATTCGATTTTCCGTTCCAGCCATCATTATGAGAACCAGTACCTCTAGTAATTCCAGCATTCGCACCTGCTTGCCACGGCAAGCTCCAGTCTGCTGCTAAGCTAGGCGCAGCAGTCGCAAAAGACATTAGGATTGTAACAGGCAAAGAGAAAGCTTTTAACTTTGCTCTTGTGTTAAATTGAATTGGACGTTTCATGATTTGTATTTATTTTTTAGAGAAAGCGGGGTGTCTCTTTTTACTTATCCAGTCAAAATATTCAACATTATGCAAGAAAATTTACATAATACGGACATTTTACTGAAATTGAAGATTGAGATATCTGAACTTCTTTGTCACAGGATAATCTAGTCAGACCAGATTTTTTAGACAATCGATCGGTGCGTAAAGATAGGGGCATTGCTTAGATTTTTATCTGTATCTAAACAAGCTCCAATTATTTAATAGTAGCCATCAAAAAGTAAAATTTTTACTCCTCAAATAGCTTCTTATTTAGGTATTATCTATCCCAAGGGAATAGAATCGGTATTGTTATCATCATTTGTCGATAATCCTGCATCTGCATTACTAGGAGTTGCAGATGAAGAAGATCCTCCATTGGAAGAATCACTATTTGTTGATAATCCTACATCTGCATTACTAGGAGTTGCAGATGAAGAATCGACCTGTGGATATGTTCTTGGTTCTGGTGTTGGTTGCTTTACCCCACCATTCTTTAGGGCACCCCAAACATCATTCCAGTTCATTCCAGCAGTAGCAGGAGTAAAACTGGTGGCAATTAATACAGTTACTATGGAGCCAGCCAAAATCGATAAAAATTTCTTCATGAGTACTCGTGTCCAGAAAAAGGGGTTGTATACTTCTATACTTTTATCAGATGGATTTACTGCTTTTATGCAAAATTTAGACACTACTTCTACATCAAAATTATAAAAGTTAAAAATGTATACGCAAATTTTACGTACGTGAATATACTTATTTCTAGTTTTATTGAATTTTAACAATATCTTAAAAACTATAGTAGGCAAAGCTTCTAGCAGCTATCTATCCCTTCAGCTAAAAAAACAACTAAAAAATTTGCATAAATTAAACATTTAGCCCTGAATAATATTTAGGGTGATACGCATTTAAATTCAATAATTTAATGCCTATAACTCCTACAACTGTGTAAAGTTACATTATTGGGGTAATATGAAGAAGTTTTTGTCCGTTTTGGTTACTACCGCATTAGTAAGCGTCGCAACACAACTACCTAGTCAAGCTGATGAAGCGAAAAAAAATTATGTTGGGGTAGGTGCAACTTTTATCGGTGATACAACAGGTCTTGGCGTTGTATCAAAAATTGGAGTTGCTGAGAATATTTCTGTTCGACCTTTTGTAAGTATCTTAGGCTCTTCTGGCGATACAAGTCTCTACATTGCTGGAGTCAGTGCAACATACGATTTCAACCTTTCAAACGCTGATTTGACTCCTTATGCTGGACTAGGCTACAGTAGTATTGGTGTTACGGATGGTAACGCAACGGCAAATTTAGTGTCTAGTTTTTACGCTGAAGTTGGTGCAGATTATAATGTCTCTGACAGTTTTACTATCAATGGAACTTATAGATACTTTTTTGCTGGTAACGATGGCGGTTCGTTGGGTTTAGGCGTTGGCTACCGATTTTAAATCAATTTAATAGAATGATTACGGAACGATCGTAAGTACAGCCCCAATTTCTTGAAGAAATTGGGGCTGTATTATTCATTAACATGCCGCTATGTAATAAATTAATAATTAGTTGATGAATTGACCTAGAAAGCAATTTTACAGTCTTACCTCAATAAAACAATACCTCCGATCTAATTTCTGCTGGGCAAAATCTCGATCGAGAGGTATTAAGATTGAAAACTATTTAGATTGTCGCTCTACTTTATTGAGGCGCACCACAAACATAGTCAGCTCTGACCCAACCTTGCCGACCGTTAGCAGAAGTCAACCACCATCGGAAGCCATCGCGTCCGTACTGGCTATTGGTAAGTACGACAGAGTTACCATCGCGAATTTGAGTTAGGACGCGATAGTTCTTGCCAGGGCCATTCCGTAATGAAAGGCTACTGCCACGAGTAGCAGTGCAGACATTACCATAGCTGTTACCTTGTGCAGAACGATATGCAGGGCCGACTTGAGCAGAAGCGGGGAGTGCGATCGCGAATAACAATGCTGTAGCGGTTAAAATTTTCATGATGTTGTAACGGTTCGGGGTGATTTTGGTCTAGAAATTGGAAAGTCAGTTTTTCTGCGTATTCATACGCCAACAAAAGTATCTTCCTATACTTATATCAGCGCAATTGATAATGTTTATGCAACCGATCTAATGTGTCGGGTGAAAATGGTTTTATTTACCCAGCACACTCAGGCTCACAGATATAATCCGATCGAACCCATCCCCGACGACCATTAGAGGAAGTTCGCAACCATTGAAAGCCATCTTTCCCATACTGACTGCCGTTAAAGGATAAGCCAGTACCGTTCGATACTTGCTTGAGAACGCGATAGCTTTTACCAGGGCCGCTCCGAATCGATAGACTGCTACTTCCTTGAGCAGTACAGACGTTGCCATAGGTTAGGTTTTTAGTGACACGATTAGAGTAAGCAGGGCCAACTTGAGCAGTAGCAGGAAGTACGATCGCGAATAATAAGGCTGTAGCGGTTAAAACTTTCATGATGTTCTAATGATTCGGGGTAATTTAGTGAGTTACTGACGTTCGGCAACATCTGGATTGTCAGCAGCTTTAGTATTAATTGCGACTTGGAGATCGCGGATTTGATAGTTTTTGATATCAGCCCATAAAGATTTGAAATCTGCTGAAGTTATCAGTCCAATACAACCAGATGTGCCATCTTCTTTCGGGTCTTTGTTATATGATGGATCGACGTGAAATCCTAACGCAGACCGACCAGTATTAAATAATGGTGAAATTGGCAAAAATGGTTGACGAACACCAAGCCCTTCGACTTTACCTACCTCTACCAATAGCCCTGGAGTAAGAGCGGTGCCTATTCGGTATTTTCCATTTGGCAAAGGGGATTGAGTACCACTTTGATTGCGATTTCTCTGCTGAGTAAAGTTTCTGCCTGTGACAATTTGATAACTCCTAACTTCTTTGCCACCAACGCACAAATACATTGGATAAATTGGATTGTTGTATTTATTCTTAGCAATCCTATTCCCAATAAACAGGTGATTATTAATTCCAGTACACCGACCGCCACTGGCTGAATCGATCGATGATTTTGAAATTTCAGTGCTAGTAGTTGCTGACTCCTTTGGCTGACTTACAGCTATTGCTGAAGTTTTCTCAATGTTCGCTGTTTGATTCAAATCTGCGATTGCTGTCTGTGCTTGACTATTTGAGCAACTAGTGAGAGCGATCGAACAGATGAGCGTAGTTAATATAAGTTTTGAGTTCACAATGGCTATATAGGTAAATTTTTCAGTCTGTAAAGTGTTTGCTTGTAATAAGTAAAGCGACTTAAATTTCTTTCGATATCTAATTTATAACTAGGCTCAATCCTAATAGTTGTGATTAAGATCTCTCGACCGATGTAATAATTAGAAATTAATAAGATCTAATTTTTTACAGATAAATATGACGAATAATAAGCAAAAGTAGTACATTTTCAAAACTGAAAATGTACTAAGAAATATTTAACGTGTGGTAAATAGTTGTTGTAAATTAGCGAAGGCGATCGGATGTCATCAGCATCCTTGGCAAAGCCACTCCGCGCGGGAGCAGTCGATCGCTAATTACGTGTTTTGCTTCAAATTCATACTGAGTTTAAACAAATTAGTAAGTATGCTTATATACTTCTATCAGCCAAATCTACGGTTATTATGCAAACAAATCTAGGCGATCGACGATCGAGCTAGATTAAATTAACGCTAAAACTATTGGTGTCCGAGGTTCATAGCTGGTTAGCTAGATGAAAAAATATTCTATGCAAGCTCTTACCCGCGCGAATTTTTGGGGGAATTTGCATAAATTCCCCAGTTAGCCCTGATAAGTAAACAGGATGCTTTGTCAGCAGATCGATCGTGCCTCAGAGTGTAGGCAAGAGTCGCTTAAGGTGTCCGCGCTGGTTAGCTCCGGCAATGACAGGGTTTTATAGTAATGGAGAAAATGTAGCCAGAGCTGCATCTTCTTCCTATTATCAAGCACGATCGAGCCAACCAAGCAACTCTTCAACAGTATTGAAATCTAACAGCTCCTCAGCGAGGTCTTCCAGCCGCTCTACAGATAGCTGAGTTATCTGCCCTTGCACTTGCTCGGATAGCACTCCAAATCGCTTGTGGAGCGATTTAAGTGTCAATGCCAACTCACCCGCCTTACGACCATTGAGTTCGCCGCGTTGCTCGCCACGTAATTCGGCAGCTTGAATTTGTTCAAGACAGAAGGGAGATAGTTGCACGATCGGCTCCTGTTCTTCGGTATTAATTTTACCTCGCTGGTTTCCAGCCAGCCGACTCCATCAGTCGTTGGACGCCGATCTCGCCATCGGTTCCGGCGACTAGATCGAGGGCATCGTACCAATATCCCGATCGCGCAAATTCTAGCACCTGCTCAGAGCGAGATAGTCGCGCCACTCGCTGTAACAGTGCTGGCTGTGGCGTAACCATGACTAAGCCGCTGACGAAGGGATTGCGGGAGAGATTTTCTTCGTCGCAGACTACGGTGAGCGTCCAGGCTAACACGCCGGGATGATTCAATAATGGGGAGGTTGCGCCGATGAGTGATGTGGGTAGTTTGAGGGCGACTAATCCGGGCTGGGCGGGTAAGGTGACGGGGACTCTGATAAATGGTGCCGATCGAAAGTCATCGATCGTCCGTACCGATAATACGCCGCTCAGTGGTGTGTCAGTAGCGTAGGGCATATAGACCCAGAATTTGGGATTGGTGGTCGCGCTCAGGCCGCCAAAGTCCCCTGGTGGGACGATCGCGGTTAAGCCGCGTGCGGGATCGGCTCTAGTTAGACAGATGCTGCGTTTACCGCCGCCGTAAATAATATCTTTGGGCGCTCCTTTTCTAGACAATACTGAAAAGGTCGGATCGGGACTGTATTGGAGTGGTGCGGTTTGGGCTGTTAATGGTGGGGCGATGAGCAGTAGCCAAGCCGTTAGACTGAGGAGCGTTCGCGCAAGAGAATGAACAGACATGCGATTAGTACGGGAACTGATAAATTTGGTGGTGTTGCTGAATCCAGGTATGATTTGCTCTTCAGTCCCGCCAGATCCTTCGGCTCTGGCTCCCCTCTGTCTTGAATCGCTGCTTGGTGCGCTAAACCCACGGGGAACCCGAGGAGCGCGCATCCGCAAACCGTCGGGGAACAGAGGCGTGCGCGAATCGCTCCCAAGCTTGGGAGCGTCGTTTTTATTCGGGGGGAACCCCCGAATAAAAAAACGACAAGACAGAGGGGTTGGGGGTGAGCGGATGAGATCGCGCTGAGGCTTCCTCAGCGTGCGTTTCACCAAGCA
>NZ_JANMZA010000039.1:0-4022 GCF_031382685.1 Chamaesiphon sp. OTE_8_metabat_110
GTTGGCGCTGTTGCTCTGATGGACAGATTAGTAAACGATCGCGTTATGAAAATCGCGATGGCGCTCGGTCGATCGTCTCTACGGCTAGTAGCTACCGTGACTTGCCTTTAGTTCTCAGCTCGCAACCACACCTCTTTGACACTATATGCGATCCCCTGATGGTGGAACGGGTATCTCATAATTCCTTAACAAGTTTTTTGGCTCTTTAGGGGTAGATTCGATCTCTTGGTTACACAAAACAAAGAAGCCCGACCTCTGTGAAGAAGTCGGGTTTCTGCGGTACTCAATCGGAATAAAATTGAGTTTCAAGCTATGGCCAGCGTCGGACTCGAACCGACACGCTTTCGCGGATGATTTTGAGTCAACTGCGTCTACCAATTCCGCCAGCCAGCCGAATTTATAGCTTGTTTATCATAGCGCATAGTGGGGTTATTTAGCAAGGACTGATAATTATCTGTTTGCGACCACAGATCGATTTCCTTAGCACGCAAGACGGGGACAGGATGGCTGAGTTGTTCGGTTTGGCTGGCTGTGAGCATTTTACCAAAACTCGTGGCGCTCACCTGCTCGTAGGCGCGAGCTTGCGCCAAGAACGCATCGACATTGAGTAATGGTGCTAGTTGTGGGGAGCCACCAGAGAGTTTCATCAATACCGAGATGACGGTTTTGGGATCTTGGCTGACTAGTAAAGCAGCACGATCGCAACTAAATTCGGCACAGCGCAACCATTGTAGCATCTGGGCTTGCAGACCTTGGGCGAGTGCAGTGCCGATGCCTGGTAATAAGCCCCCAGTGGCGAGGACGATAATATTTGCCAGCGTCAGGTAAACACCATGTTCGCACTTGAGGTGTCCCAATTCGTGGGCGAGCACGGCTTGGAGTTCTTCAGGGGTGAGTAAATCGACTAAAGAGGTATGAACGACGATGAAGGGTTTTTTGCCCCGAACTGCCATCGTATAGGCGTTGGGCGCGGGATGCTGTTTGAGGTAGAGTTGGGGAACTTCCAGATCGAGGATCTGACAGGCTTCGATGAGAAGTTTGTGGATGTGAGGAAGTTGATTTTCGCCGATGAGGACGCTGGCGGCAATATTATTGAGATATAGAAATTCTTCGGTTACGCCACCTAATAAATTCCGAACCAATAAATCTAAGCCGGGGAGTCGCCGCAAACTAGTAGTGGCTTCTAAGTCTAAGGGGTGGCGAAATCTATCGGCTTGTAAGCCGACTAATTGAGTTTTGGTGGTTAACATTTTTAGAATTTACGAATTATGAGTGCGGGCAAATAAGATAGCAGAATTAAATATTTACAAGATATCGATCGTCTCAAGCCTAGCTGATGGAGAGTATCCACCTGTGGGCAAATTTCATATTCGATTACTCTAGCCAGTACTCACAGATCCAGACATTCTCAGTCGTATCTGACTGCAAGGATGGTAGGGGTAATTGATGGATTACCCCTACCATCCTTGCAGTTCTATATTCTAGTCTTCAAATATCAATTTTTCAATGCGTTTGAGACTTGCCCAGTCGGGTTTACGACTAAATCCATCTTGAAAATTGGTCGTGACTTGATCGCGGACTTCTGGTGCCGCCTCGACCAGACTTCTTGCCAGTTCGATATGTTGGCGCACGCCCGATGTTTTGGTTTCGAGCATTGCCAAGGAGAGATTGATCAGCGTTTGAGCGTCAAAAGGATCGATTTTCATCGATTTTTGAGCGGCTTTGAGCGCTAGCTGGGGCTTATTGTCAAGTAAGTACAACCATGATAAACACGTCCACGCACTATCGAGTTTGGGCGATTTATTGCAAACTTCAATGAAAACAGGAATCAATTTAGCTGGACTTTCCCCGGCTTGATAATCCTTAATTGCATTGTCAAATAATTCGTTGGGGGTGATTGTTTCAGCCATGAGTTCAGTGGATAGTGAATAGTGGATAGTGGATAGTAAATAGGAATTTGTAGATAGTGGATAGGTGCGATGATATGAGGCATGAGGACGAACTCATATCGATTTCTAGTCCCGATCCACTATCCACTATCCACTATTCACTTCCTTAAACTGCAAAAGACTTACCACAACCACAACTTTGCGCGGCGTTGGGGTTGGTAAATTGGAAACCACCACCGATCATGGCATCGCTGTAGTCGAGGACAAGACCATAAACATATAGCATACTCTTGCGATCGCAGACTAGTTTAAAGCCGCTGTAGTCGCAGATTTCATCATCGTCCCGAATTTGGCTGGGATCTTCAAAATCCATGACGTAGGACATCCCGGAACAACCACCTTGGCGAACGCCGACGCGCAAACAAAGATCTTTGCCTTGCTTTTCGCGGAGGGCGATAACGTGCGCGAGGGCGTTATCGGTCATTTGGATACTGGGGGGTTTTGCTGTAATTACTTCAGTCATGGGCTTCGATCGACTCCTAATAAACGACAGATCTCCAGATATGTGCAGACCCGCACCAACTTAAACCTAAATCTATGTTAACTTCTCCGATCCGATCGGTGCTGACTTCAAATTAACGCATAAAATCGGAATGGCAGATGTTCTAAATTAAAATAGACATAATAAGTAAGGCAACATCCATATTTATTATCCCAAATTTGGTGCAAATTAAGCAGGTGGGCAATACCGTCAGCACAGATTTTAGTCGCGATACCCAGCCACTCGTTGTTTGGCTCCCAGAGGCTTCAACTCACATGAATCGCCAGTGGCAACCTGCCGATGGTAGTAATTGGGCGATCGAGTCTCGATCGAATACTGTCGAAATCTGCTTCATCATCACGCTTTTTACGCTCGATCCTTAAGTGCAATTTGATTATGACGGCGATTAGTCTTTCCACGCAACGACGGCTTCAAGCCCTGCCACAACTTTCCAGCGTCTGGGAGGGAGATCGCCGCTATGTGGCGGAGTTAGTGGAAGAGACGGAGCTGGAAGACTTTGATTCGCCAGAGGATCGGCTCCTGCAACGTCGAGAGCTAATCGTCTGGGTTGATGGTGTCGAATGTGTGGTTAGATCGATGGAAGTCGTCAACTCGACGATGGGTACCGAAGCGATCGTCAGAGCGTTGATTAAGGCGATGGAATCACCCCAAGCGCCTTCCCAGCCCGCACGTCCCCAAAAAATCATCGTGCGCGATCGCCAGTTACAATTTTACCTGCGGGGAGTGCTTCAGGACTTGGAGATCGTCGTCGAATACGTCTCCGAATTACCGATTGTTGATGAGTTATTTCATCGGTTTACCGACATGGCTGGGGCGCGAACGCCCAAGTTACCCCGGCGCTATCTGGAGTCGCTCAAAGCCACCGCGCGCGAGATTTGGGACTTAGCTCCCTGGGAAATGTTAGCTGACTATGAAGCAATTTCGATCGAGTTAAATCAGTGGGACATCCAAAAATTTTATGTCTCGGTGATGGGGATGTTAGGGATGGAGTACGGGGTGCTGCTCTATCGATCGGTCGAGTCTCTGCAACGGTTTCGGGCGATGGCACTCGATCGCGATGAAGCGAACCAAATGGAATCAGCCTTTCTCTCCCAAGATTGTATCTTTGTCACATTCGATGCGATTGCCCCAGATATCCACCACGATCTGGGCACTTTATCCGCCAGCGAGATCGAACCCAACTTCGGGAACATTCACCCAATGGAGGGGATGCGCCCCTTCTTGTACGAGGAAGAAGCGATCGCGACAAATGTGGCATTAATCGCGCTCAAGGAGTTTGTGGCGGCTTTTAGACAGCAATTACAAGCAGACGAATTACCCCACCTGACGAGCGCGATTCAGGTGACGTTCCCCGACGACCGTGCGCCCGAGGCGACATTGCACGTCAGTGGTGCCGAGCTACCTACCCGCACGGAAAGTGTAACCGTCGAGACATTGCCCGAACTCTCCCAGGAATTGCTAAAAATGCACCTGGCAATGGATGAAGATGATGAGTTCGATCCATTAGAACTGCAAATTCGGGAAGACTTAATCCCCCATGACTCATTTATCAGCTTGGGGATGATGCCCTG
>NZ_JANMZA010000043.1:0-1985 GCF_031382685.1 Chamaesiphon sp. OTE_8_metabat_110
CCGTTGTGTCCGATTTGAGTAAACTGATGGAACATCTTGAATCGTAATCTTCATATTTTCCTCTGAATTAAAACTATTCTAATTAGAACTATTTGATAAAAAACAGTGACCTTATACAGATATTTCTACCACCTTGGGTGATTCAAGCTCTAGAGCCAACGGTTGAAATGCTGTCCCTTTGTGCCCCCCATCGCAGTCAGGAAAATTACTCGATCCGCCACAGGTGCAAATCCAGTGAGTTCCAGCATCTAAAGTAACTGTCGTAGCAGATTGTTGTGCCATAATGAATTCTTGCTTTATTCGAGCTAGCTTAGTTCTAATTAGAACTAATTAATCTAAACTTAGCTGATGAGCGAGAGATTTGTCAAGGAGATTGAAGAAATTGTTTAAAAAGCTTGGCGAAGCCGACCTAGCAACACTGTCAGGAGTTCTAACTCCGAAGCATCGAGTTTGTCAAAGCGATCCTTCAGATGAGCGATATGGGCGGGAAAGACTCGATCGAATACCTGTTGACCTTCAGGAGTTAATTGTACGAGGACGCTCCGACGGTTCTCTGGTAGGGTTTCACGACAAACGAGCTGCTTTTGAATCAACCTGTCGATCACTCCTGTCAAAGTACCTTTGGTAATCAAGGTTTTCTCACCTAACTCACCCATGCACAGACCATTTGTATTACCTAGTGTAGCGATGACATCGAACTGGGCGGGTGTCAGATCGAATTGTCTTACATGTGCCTCAGAATAGGCCGAAAAAGCTTGATATGCTCTCGCTAGCTCTCTCACTACTAGCAGAAAAGGTTCATTTGCCGTTGGCGTAGCCTCTCTGGAAGAGAATCGGTCGATGGAAGCTCTAGACACAGCAGACATGATGAGTAACTTGAGGATACTGTTCTAATTAGAATCTATTTCGGGATAAAAATCAAAGCTGTTCGATCCACTAGAGCTTTTTGCTCAGGAAGTTGATTTATTACAAGCCCCTAGCATCGTTCGGAGTACCCGCCAGACAATTCGAGGGTAAAACAGGCAAATCGGTTGAATCATCAGATTCATCACTTGCAGAAATGTCTCACCCACAACCGGATCGTGTAAGGTTGTGCGATGTACCCATGTTGCATAGAGATTGAGGAGATCTGTACCGAGCGGTTTGATGCCAGTTGTTTGGGGAAAGCGAAAATCCTCACCGACTGCCAACTGCCAGGGAATATCGATAATCTTCGCGATGCGCTGGAAAAAAGTTTGCGCTAAGTGTGTGGGGGAGACATTTTCGGTGAGGACTCGATCGAGTTCGACTACTTCTAATGCCGCCACACTCATTCCCTGCCCATAGGTAGGGTTAAAGCTAGAAACGGCATCTCCGAGGACGAGATAGCCTGACGGAAACCGTTTCAGCCGTTCGTAGTATCGCCGGAGACTAAACGGAAACTTGTAGGGCACGATCGCCGATAGGGGTTCGGATTGAGAGATAATGTCATAGATATCTGGGGACGGTAAGCCCCGCACAAACTCTAGAAAGCCAGTTTCGGTAGTCGGTGCCCAATTTCCATGCCAACCACCCACTGAGACGATCCAACGATTTCCCTCAGTCGGGATAATACCACCAAAAGTAGATTGTTGTGGCGGCGCGGGTGAATTCAAAATCCAAGTGTGGCTGCGGGGATCTTCAGGATCGCGCCGATAAATTCGCGTCGTATAGCAGAGGTTAACATGTACCTTACTCGCGAATGGTGGCTCGTAGCCTAAATCCTTCAGCCATTGCCCAGAGCGGGAACTGCGTCCAGTTACATCCACTACCAGATCGGCAGTTAGCGATCTTGGGGGTGCGCTGCCGTGTTGTTCGACAATAATACCAATGACTCGATCTCGATCGGGGTTAGTCTGTAACGATTTAACGATCGTTCGATCGAGTAATTTAAGATTAGGTATTGCAAACACCCGATCGCGGATTAAGTGTTCTAGCAATCCCCGGCTCATGGTTGTAGACGGGAA
>NZ_JANMZA010000057.1:0-5631 GCF_031382685.1 Chamaesiphon sp. OTE_8_metabat_110
TGGCGGTACGTCCTATACTGGCATCGATATCGAACGAGATCGTATTGCTAGCTGTACTAGTTTCAAACTGCTCCAGCCGCGACCAGATAAAGAAGGTAAGCCAATTAAGTACGAGCATCCAGCGAAAAAGCCTTGTAAGGCATTCCTACCTATAATCGATTGGGAAACATGGCAAGCGATCTCAGTGCGTGTAGGCGTGGCTTTACCCCCC
This sequence comes from Chamaesiphon sp. OTE_8_metabat_110, assembly GCF_031382685.1. Lineage (NCBI taxonomy): Bacteria > Bacillati > Cyanobacteriota > Cyanophyceae > Gomontiellales > Chamaesiphonaceae > Chamaesiphon > Chamaesiphon sp. OTE_8_metabat_110. The sequence goes on from NZ_JANMZA010000057.1 coordinate 212, forward strand.
GATCTAGTTACAAGGCAATGGCAATTAGCAGATATCGGCTCGGATGAATGGCGAGATGAATGCCAACGACTCAGCCTAGAGTTTTTACAGTGGATTCGAGATGATTCAACTATCCCTGTAACTACTACGGAAGGGGCAAAGAAAGCATTAAGTGGAATTAGCAGTGGTGAGATTTGTATCTCGTTAACTGGAGTTTGGAATGGCTGTCCCGAACTGAATAAGGGTGAAAAGGATTACACATTAATTAACGATTTAAAGTTAATTTCCACCCCTAATAGAAGGATAAATATTGCATTTGACAAAGACAGCAAACCTAAAACGATAAACATGGTTCGGGCTGCAACTAAAAGATTTGCTGGTTTATTAATAGCCGCAGATTGTCAAGTTTATTTAGCCGATTGGAGTAGCAATCGTGGTAAAGGCATTGACGATCTCATCTTTAACTGTGGAATTGAGGCATTCCATCAAGTTATCGATAGTGCAAAACCGTTTGGAACAGAGGAAATAGATGATGAAGCCTACTGCGGAAAAAAGCCACTCAAGTCAGTTGCAGAGCGGTTGCTGGAGATCGGCAGAACGGCTACTTACTTTCAAACACCCGACCGCATTGCTCATGCCGATATCGCCATTTCCGGCAACCGTCACACTTATGCAGTGCGCTCCAGAGCTTTTAGGATGTGGCTGGCTGGGATGTATTTTAATGTCGAGGGAAAAGGGATCGGCTCACAGACGATGCAAGATACGCTTTCAACGCTCGAAGAGATCGCTCTGTACGGGCGGGATTCGATAACTCGTGAAGTCCATATTACAGGCATCTATTCACTCGCAACGCGGGGGGACTTGCTACAGCGTTCGCTCATGGTGTCTCTGCCCTCGATTAGTCCAGAGCGGCGGAAAACCAGAGCAGCATTAGAAACCCAACTTAACGAGGCTAGACCGCGTATTCTCGGAGCATTACTTACCGCTTTGAGTCAAAACTTTAATTGCAGGAATTAAAATTACCTTTCAAGCAATCAATATTATTACTTACTATTGTACAGATCAAACGTGAGAAAGTTGTGAGCAAATAAGATAAATTACTGCTTTTTAACTTATTTTAATGCTGGTAAGCTATGTGCGCAAACAGCTTCATAAGATCGGTTCACGTAAAATAGATAGCAATTTATCAATTATTTACATGTGAATTTTAATCCTTATATTGCGAATCATTGAGGCAGTTTAAATCTATGCCTTTAGGATGAGGACTTTATTTGTTCGATCGATCGATGATGAGCTAAGGATAGATCGATCTATTTAAAATTCATCCTAAAAATTGTACGGCAAAATATAATTTTATATATTCAATAAATAATTCAAGAAATAATTTATAGTAAACTACTCATGAATAATTCTAAGCCGTCCAAATCTAACAACGTTAGCTCCGCTCCCGGGCGGGAACGAGGCATCGTCCTATCACAGCAAGGATGGCAGCGATTTCAAGTAGCAAAACAGCAAGTAGAATCCGATGAAATTTGGGGCAAGCATTTTACCCAAGAAGATTTGAGCGAGCGAACTGGACTTCCACTCAATACACTCTATCGGGTACTCAAGCGCGAACTGGGAGTCGATCGACACTCGTTAGAATACCTATTCAGGGCGTTTGGGCTGGAATTAACAAAAGTAGACCATATATCGGCGATTGTTACAGGTGAAGAGTCAGACAGCCGACGGGAAAATTCTCACCAAGATTGGAATAGTGCAATCGATACATCGGTGTTCTACGGGCGTGAGCGAGAACTGGCGCAACTGTGGCATTGGATTGTTTGCAATCGCTGTCGCGTGGTTGGGGTACTGGGAATGGGCGGGATTGGCAAAAGTTCGATCGCTGTCAAGGCTGCGCTTCAGATGCAATCCGAGTTTGAGATTATCGTGTGGCGCAGTCTGACTCATGCACCATCATTGACAGAGCTGCTATCGAGTCTGCTGAAATTTCTGATGCCGCTCTATGGTGAAGATCCAGTGATTCCTCCCACACTCGATGAGAAGTTTTCCAAGTTGATGCAATATCTGCGATCGCGTCGATGTTTATTGATGCTGGATAATGTTGAAGTTATTTTAGATCCTCAACGGGTGGGACAATGGCGATCGGGATTTGAAGCCTATGGACAACTACTCAAAACGATCGGCGAAACCCCTCACCAAAGTTGTTTATTATTCACCAGTCGCGAACAGCCTAGCGAAATAACGTTGATGGAAGGCAAACAGGGCACTTGCGCCGCGCTGTCTTTGGCGGGACTCACCCCCGCAGATGGACGCGCCATCTTTGACCAAAAAGGCGAATTTACAGGTACGACAGCCCACTGGCAGCAGCTAATTCATCATTACGGCGGCAATCCGCTGATGCTAAAGATGGTAGCAGCCGCTACCCAAGAACTGTTCGATGGCAGCATTGCCGAAGTCATCGCCGATCTCGAACGCGGAATTTTGGTATTTGAAGACATTAGCGATTTACTAGATCGGCAGTTTAAGCGGTTATCCACAGCCGAACAGAAAGTCTTGTTTTGGTTGGCGAGTTATCGTGAGCCAGTATCGATCGCCAAAGTTCGTAAAAGTATTGTCGGTTTGACCCCCGAACAGAGTGTACCAAAACAACTAAACTCACTGATGCGGAGATCGATCGTCGAAAAAACGGATGGGTTATTCTGTTTGCAGCCTGTGGTAAGAGTTTTCTTTACCAACAGTTGATTTACACCACTCAAGATCCACCAGTTAAGACGCAACTTAATTTTTCGATGTCGAGCGATTCCGCAAGGCGGAGGCTACGCCAACGAGTGTTGAGACGCTCGATTTAAATTAAAGCTTAACTGGTGGATCTTGCGTGGTGAAATTTGAATGAGTCTTGCAAACTGAAGATATAGCAAAAAACTGTCATCAATAATTTATTAACCACTAGCAAACGACTAAGACAGACAGCAAATTAGGAGAAAATCACATGACTCAATATGACTACATTATCATCGGTGCAGGCTCGGCAGGCTGTGTGCTTGCCAACCGCCTGACAGCAGACAGTGACACAACCGTCTTATTACTCGAAGCAGGCAACCCAGATACGAAACCAGAGATCCAAAGCCCGTCAGCAACCTTGCGCTTACTAGGTTCTGAAGTGGATTGGGGCTACTTCTCCGAACCAGAACCATCCCTAAGTAACCGCAAAATCTATTGTCCCCGTGGCAAAGTTTTAGGTGGCAGCAGTGCGATTAATTTCATGCTTTATAGCCGAGGCAATCGTCACGATTACGTTGGCGTAGCCTCTCCTTTGGAGAATCGCTGGCAGGCGTTGGGAAATCCTGGTTGGAGCTACTAGGAGATGTTGCCCTATTTCAAGAAATCCGAGCATCAGTGACGCGGTTGTTATTTGAGGGCACTCGCACCGTGGGGGTGGAATATCTCCACGAGGGCACGTTGCATCAGGTAGGAGTCAACGAGGAAGTAATTTTAAGTGCTGGTGCGTTCGATTCGCCCAAACTGCTGATGCTTTCCGGCATTGGGGACGCAGCACACCTACAAGCCTTGGGCGTTCCTATCATCGCCGATCTGACTCAATGGCAGTAGTAGATCCTGAGTTACGGGGACATGGAATCGATGGGTTGCGGGTGGTCGATGCTTCGATTATGCCAAAAATCGTGACAGGCAATACGAATGCACCCACGATCGCGATCGCTGAAAAAGCTGCCGATTTAATTAAAGCTGCACATTACTTACAGCAAAGACTTTTAGCACTGGCATAGTATTTCTAAAAGAGCGATCGAGGAATGTTCGATCGCCACAGCAGATGCGCCTACCACCTCTGGTGTAGCGATCGATTGGCTATTTAAAAGCAACCGTTTCCAAAAAAATTATCTCAAAGGGTATATCATGAACGCGAACTCCACCAATCTGACAGAGCAACCCGATGTACTACGAGAACACATCGATAGCAGCCTCACCAAAGCACAAGCACAAAAGAACATCCTCAAACGCAATAATTCTTGCTACAGTACAACCAACGCTATTCTCGGCGCGGTCGCCGCACTATTAGCAGGAACCGCAGGAACGGTTGGCAAAGCAGCAACCTGGAAACCGATCTGTCTGTTTGCTGCTGTCTGCTCAGTGGGTGCAACAGTGACCGCAAAACTGCAAACGACCGACCAGTTGACTCAAGTGAGTGAATGCGTGGGACAGCTTAAAGTACTCAAATTTGAAACCGTCCCGCTCACCTACGATTCAAAACAAGTTGGTGAGAAATATCAGCAAATTCTTCTCGCCTTCGATGTTTGATAGACCTCGTATGAAAGTATTTATTCGATATGCCAACTTTGACTACAGGAAATACGAACGCACCGACGTTGGCGTAGCCTCTCCCCTGGAGAATCGCGATTACCTCTCGGCGCGGCTACGCCAACGCTGAAAAAGCCGCCGATTTAATTAAAGCTGCACGTTACTTACGGCAAAGACTTTTGGCACTGGCATAGCCTCTCGTCTGGCAAATTGCATTAACTAATTCATCTCAGGAGAAAGATTCATGGAAACTATTTTGAAGAACATCGCCGTTCCAGCAGGTGAAGGTCGATCGATCGAAGTGCTGCCAGGAGAAACGATAACTTTTAAAGCGGTCAGCACGGATACAGACGGTGCCTACAGCTTAATTGAAGTAATCGACCAGCCACAAGCGGGGCCACCACTACATTTACATCGGCGCGAAGATGAGTCTTTTTACATTCTGGAGGGCACCTTTGCCTTTCAGATTGGCGATCGTGTTCTGACGGCGACCGCAGGTTGGTTTATGACCGCGCCCAAAGGCGTTCCGCATTCCTACAAAAATATTGGCACCACACCTGCCAAAATGCTAGCCCTCTTCGTTCCCGCAGGCATCGAGAACTTCTTCGAGGATCTGTCCAAGCTCACCGCCGCAGGCACCTTGGACATCGAGAACATTGCCTTTGTCGCAGCGAAGCAGGGGATAGAGGTGGTGCCCCCATCACCCGAAGGTTAAGGCAAATTTAGGTATTAAGCTCGACCACTCATACATCAATCGGCGCAATCTCAGCGCATCGCTTTCCTCTAGGGAAGGTTCCGCCAAGAAATCGCCGATACCTTTCAATTGAATATAGGAAGATCAAAATGACTCAACAAACAATCGATGGAAAACTTCAGTTTCAAGAGCAACAGATCGCCCCTGGTGCCGAACACCAACTTCTGAATATATTTGTCGGTAAGTGGCATACAGAAGGGCTGTCTTATGGATCGGGACAGTCTTATGAAAATCCCTACGACTCATCCGTCCGGTGGATTGGGGAGGAAAGCTACGAATGGCTACCAGGCGGGTTTTTTCTCGTTCACCACTTTGATGGGCAAGTCGGCGACTCACCGATAAATGGGATGGAATTTATCGGCTATGATGC
>NZ_JANMZA010000089.1:0-5117 GCF_031382685.1 Chamaesiphon sp. OTE_8_metabat_110
CATCACATTACCTTGAATTTACTCGCTTTAATTATCTCAGCATTATGCTCGATCTGCTCGATCTAGAGGTAAATTCCTTAATCCTTCCACTAGTACAAAAGGTTTACTTGTCCCGATCGAATAAAAAGTGGGATGCTCCCCATCAGCAATATCTAAAATATCATCATCTTCTTGTTGAGCAGTGCGAACGCTAGTTTCTGCATCCAGCGGTTTAACTGGCTCGTAATATACCCGCGCCGCCGGGACTTGAACGATCTCCCGTTCGGGATATTTCAATGCCGTTAATTTACCACCGAAAACGCAGCCAGTATCGATATCGATCGTATTATTCAGCCATTCCGCTTCGACTACTGGCACATGTCCGTAAACCACCGTCGCCGCACCGCGATATTCTCGCGCCCAGTTCGCCCGCACAGGTAGCCCATATTCATCGATCTCGCCCGTCGTTTCGCCGTACATGGCAAAAGAGCGGACGTGCCCGGAAGTGCGCCCTTGTAGCTCTTCCTTGAGTCCAGCATGAGCGATAACGAGCTTGCCATCATCGAAGACATAGTGACTCAGGAGCGAGTCGATAAATTTGGCTAGTTCGGCGCGGAATTCGGTTTGAATTGGTTCGGGGATGGCTTCGATTTCGGCGACGGTGAGTTCTAAACCGTGATTGAGCTTGACATTTTTACCGCGTAAATAGCGCAGTAATTTAAATTCATGATTGCCACAGACGCACAGCGCACTCCCCGCCGCCACCATATTTCGCGCGAGCTTAATCGAGTCGAGATTGCGAATGCCTCGATCGACCAAATCCCCAACGAACATCACCTGTCGTCCGGTAGGATGTCTATATGTGGGAAAGTCCCAGCAAGGCTGTTGCGGTTCTGAGTGCGCTACATAACCCAATTTATCGAGCAAGATTTCGAGTTCATCGCAACAACCGTGAATGTCACCGATGAGATCGAATGGCCCTGTTTCGGTTTTACGATTATTCCATAGTGGTTGGCGTTCTATTTCGACGTTATTAATTTGTTCGACATTCGATAGAATATGGACGTAACGAAATTCTCTATCTAGATGACGTAGCGATCGTTTCAGATTTTCGGTATGTCGTTTGACGACGTGGATACCAAAGTCGCGATTCTCGCGCTGTTGATTGCGATCGTGACACAATTCCGCAGGTATATTAAACGCGATCGCGACCGCAAAGCAATGATAATCTTTTGCTAATTGTAATAATGGTTTGCGGTCTTCGGGCTTAACATTAGTCGCATCAACAACGGTCAATCTGCCACCTTTGAGCCGTTTGGCAACAATGTAATGTAGCAATTCAAAGGCATCGGTAGTAGCCGATTGATTAGTTTCATCATCACAGACGATCGATCGACAGTAGTCGGATGAGATAATTTCGGTATTCAGAAAATGCTTACGCGCAAAGGAAGATTTACCCGAACCGGATGCACCGATGAGGACAACTAAAGACAGTTCGGGGATATTTAATTTCATGCTGTTATTTCTCGTTGGCGGAGCCTACAGTCGGTAATCGATGTGCAAAACTTATGGATAAAACGGCGTACCTTGATGAAAGCGAATTATCCAGCCGTCGATCGATCGAGACCAGATCGAGCTTCTACGTGCGTATTCAACAATCCCATTATATTTGACCGCACTCTCATAAGTAACCTGAGCCGTGTTTTCGTCGAGCAACCGAGCGCAAAATTTTGGCAGTGGTAATACAGCATCTATGGCTTGGCGGTCGATTTCAAGTGTATCCTGTCGTTGATAGACACGTCCAGACCGTCCAAACTCAAAGAAGTCATCCGCGATAAGTTCGTTCATCCGCTGAATATTGAAGCGAGTTTCTTCTCGCCACAATTCTGATTCCAAACGTTCGAGAATCTCTTTGTCTTCACTATCGATTTCCATACAACCATTTAAAGTTCATAGCAACAATTATCAGTCGTGAAAATCCGATAGCCATGAACTACTAAGGCTACTCCATATCGACTATTTAACATGCCAGGATACCTGTAGGGTGTATCATCTGGCTTCTCGCCAAATAGCCGGAGAGTATAGCTCCCAATCCAGATATATAAACCAGGGATGAGTAAGTCCATGCTGTAAGCGATCGCTCTTTTCCGTTCGCTGACAACTGTGCCTATCGCTGTGTCTAAGTTTTTGGGTGGAACGATCGAACTCATGCTGTGATATTTACAATTGCAGATAAGCCAATTATATCCGAGCAACTATCGATCGCAAGCATAAGTCAAAATTATCGGTAGCGAATTAGCTACGCTCTCAATAATCTTTGGATATCGACGATCTTATCAGGAAACGATCGCGGCTGGATCGTACCATTAGTAAAGGTCAATTTTTCACAATACGTTCCATCTACTAAATCTCGAAAAACTTTTAATTCGGTAGCTTGCAGATTGACTACCCAATATTCGAGGATTCCTGCTGCTGCATAGATTTCTTTTTTCAATCCCAAGTCTTTCTTGAGGGTAGTATTGGCAAATTCAATCAACCAAAAGATATTTTCAGGATAAGGATGGTGTTCTAAATATATCGTACCCAGTGGTTGCACGATGGCAATGTCGGGCACAGGTTCCGAATCATTTGGTAAAGTAATTGGCTTGGCATCGCGGATTTTCGCTCTAGCTCCTAGCAACTCACGCAGATATTCGGCTACCTCAGTGTTGTAGTAAGCATGGGATTCTCCTTCTGGGGACATAACAATAATTTCGCCCTGTAAAAGTTCTACCGATTGTTGGGATAGCCCTTGCGAAAGAGCATCATCGAGTAGCCCCATCTCAATTAGTTGATGATATCGATCGATCGACCATTTATAAGCAGTAATAGTCATATACTTACCAGCTAATGTCCCAAATCTAATTTAACATCACGCATCCCGATCGAACTGACGTTATGTTCTAGCTCAAGGGGCATACTAACTTTAGTAAGACGCCCACCGCTAAATTTTCCGCATCGATATCTCGCCAGCTATGAGCTACTGTATCAATCCTCTCTGCCCCGCTCCTACTAAAAATAGCCATGACACCAACTTTTGTCTGGCTTGTGGAGCGAGACTGTTCCTCAAGGATCGCTATCGCGCTCAAAAGCTACTAGGGCAAGGTGGATTTGGGAAGACTTTCAAAGCAGTAGATGAATACCAGTCAAATCAGCCGCTGTGCGTTATCAAACAGTTTGCTTTTAACAGTGACAACGCGAAAATTCGGCAGACGGCTCTAGATCTGTTTTATGAAGAAGCAAAGCATCTGGAGACATTGGGGAAACACGCACAGATTCCCGAACTGTTTGCTTATTTTGATATTAAAGGGCAACCATATTTAGTCCAGCAGTTTATCGATGGGCAGGATTTACAGCAGGAAGTAGTTCGAGAGGGGGCATTTAACCAGCATCAAGTTCGGGAATTATTATTATCGCTCCTGCCAGTTTTAGACTTTTTACATCATCAGTCGCCGCCAATTATTCATCGGGATATTAAGCCAGCAAATATCATCCGTAGGCAAAGCGATCGAGTACTAGTATTAGTAGACTTTGGGGCGGCGAAACAGGCTACTCAAACGATGCTTGCCAAGACGGGAACTGTCATTGGTAGTCCTGAATATGTGGCTCCAGAGCAAGTCCGAGGTAAACCAGCCTTTGCCAGCGATATCTATAGTTTGGGTGTGACTTGTATCTATTTATTGACTCAGGTTTCGCCTTTCGACCTGTTCGATTTGAGTCAGGATGCTTGGGCTTGGCGTGATTATTTAGTCGATAACATTGTTGATGAAAGCTTGGGTAAGATTTTAGATAAAATGATTGCCAATGCCTTGTCTCAGCGTTATCAATCGGCAAGTGATGTGTTAGTCGCATTAGGTACACATCGAGCTGCTGCAAAAGTTGCTGGAGTTCGAGAGCCTGTTGCTGTAAATATCGATCGACAAGCAAAAATTTCGCCAGAATCAATCGCCAGACAGCAATCTCAGCCTCACGATCGCATTAACATTCCCGAGCTACAACCATTTGGATTTGAGACGGCACGATTAGTTAGCAGTAAAACTTTGTGGGGTAGTAATAAGTTAATAGTCAAAAAATCTTCAGGGCAAGCCAATCGCTTCTTTGAAGAATTAAGTGGTGGCGTCAGGCTACAAATGGTAAATATTCCAGCCGGAACTTTTATGATGGGCGCGCCGGAATTGGAAGACGGTAGTAGTGCTGCTCAACGACCGCAGCATCGAGTCAACATACCTTCATTCTACATGGGCAAAAGCCCCGTTACACAGGCTCAATACGAAATGGTGATGGGAAGTAACCCCGCGTATTTTCAGGGCGGCGATCGACCTGTAGAGACGGTTTCCTGGCATGATGCGATCGAGTTCTGCCAGAAATTATCTCAATTAACCGCTCGTCACTACCGACTCCCTACCGAAGCTGAATGGGAATTTGCCTGTAGAGCGGGGACGACGACAGCGTTCTATTTTGGGGAAACAATTAGTCTGGAAGTCGCCAACTATCGCAGTGAAGAAACTACCCTCGTGGGGAGTTTTCCCGCTAATGGCTATGGGCTAGATGACATGCACGGAAATATCTTGGAATGGTGCGCCGACAATTATCATGGTAGCTACATAGGTGCCCCCGCAGATGGCAGTGCTTGGGCTAATGAAGCTAACCCCACCCGTGTGTTGCGAGGGGGTTCCTGGTACAGTAAGCCGAGCTATTGTCGGAGTGCAGCGCGGATCTATTACCAGCCCAATCATCGCTGCTCTTATTTTGGGTTTCGGGTAGTTTGCGATCGATCTTAGGTTTAGGTGCGTTACCCTTTGTAATAACACACCCTACGGTATTTCGAGCGGGTAAAGTAGTCTAGATCGACAAGCCCAATCTCAAGCCCATCATGGCATGGACGACCATTAATACCAAGATTCCACTCCCAAAGTAGGCGTGGACTTTCCTCAGTTCGGGCTTATTACCGCCGAACCCGGTGAAGGAAATTAAGCTATTAATCGTCAGAAAAGTCAGCAGTAAGGTAGCTGTCAAGAAGTGAGGACTAGACATCACTGCATGCTTTTGGATGACTAGCGACAAAACTCCACCAGTCGCCCCAAATGCCATGAATGCAA
>NZ_JANMZA010000125.1:0-5595 GCF_031382685.1 Chamaesiphon sp. OTE_8_metabat_110
CCAGGTAGAGGGGCGAGGATTACGACGGATGACTATATCGAAGGTGCGCCAGAATTAATTGTCGAAATAGCAGCTAGTACAGTCTCGATGGATCTTCACGAGAAGAAAGCTGCATATCGTCGTAATGAGGTGCAGGAGTATATTATCTGGCGAACTTTGGATCGAGAAATCGATTGGTTTAGTCTGCAAGATGGTGACTATATTCGATTGGAACTCGACGAGAAGGGGATAATTAAGAGTCAAGTTTTTCCTGGCTTATGGTTAGCAGTTGAAGCAATGTTATCAGGAACAATGGCGGATGTTTTGGCAGTATTGCAGTTAGGATTAAATTCAGTTAACAGTTAATAGTTTAAGTCGCTCGATCGCTACAAGCACAACCCGATCGAGTGTCTGATGTTAAAATAGATAGTACTGCAAACATATATCGAGCTGGATGACATTAATCTCGAACTGCTATGACACAAAGCAATGAATCTATCGATCGACTAACGCGGCTAGAACGGTTGATGGAGCAACAATTAATTAACAACGCCGAACTATCTCAACAGATTAAAGAAGTTAACGCCGAGCTATCTCAACAGATTAAAGAAGTTAGCGTTCAAATTAAAGCTCAAGCAACATTTCACGATCGCTTCGAGCAATCCTTATCGGCAACGAGACAATTGATTGAATCTAATGCAAAAGCGATAGCAGCTAATAGTACGAGTATTGAAAGCGAACGTAAGGCAATTAGGGAATTGCGCCGCACTATTCGCGAATCAAGACTAGAAAATATCGACCGTTATCGAGAATCTCAAGAGCGGAGTAATTCACTCTATGATACCCTTGAAGATTTGCACGAAGACATCAAAGAAATTGGACGTAAGATCGACAGGCAAAATCCTCCTGACTAGAGATTATGTCTAGCTTTATTCGCTCGCTATCTAATCCATAGATCCCCAATCTGTTTGTTATAATTGTCTATTAAATAAAGTAGCTGTTAGAAAGTAGATCGGATGACTCACTCGAATGACACACCCCTAGAAAGATTACCTCAGCTTGAAGAGATAGCTGAATTATTGGCTCGATCGATCTCAGCATTCGATAGAAGGATGGAGCGGATGGAAATTCAGGCGACAACAGAGCGAGAACAAAGAGCGAGTGAATATCTGAAACTTCAGCAATTAATAGCTGCTACCGCTCAAGCAAATGCGGAAAATACTCAGCAAATTTCTAAACTACTTGAAGTAAAACGTACTCACGAACGCAGAACTAGTTCAATTGCTAAATCGGTAATGGCAGTTACTTCTGATGTGAAAGAAACTGTAGTTAGTGTCAAAGCGATCGCCCGTGCTTTGGAACGACAGAATCGAGAACTTTCTGATACATTGAGGCAACAGAGCAGAGATTTTTTTGATGCACTCGATCGTCATCAAGACCAGATCGATACATTCATTAATCGATCGAATTGGGACACAGATGATGATTAGAATGAATCGATCGATTTATAACTATCTTCAATAATGATTGAAGTCTAGGCGGTGGAAATGCACCACCATATATCTTTGATGTTTTATCTAATAAACATAAGGTCATTAAGATGTTAGAAACAATTTTCTGGACTACGGATGAAGTTGTCGCAGCTTCAAATTTAAAGGATGTGCTTAGACATGAAATTATCTATCCTGTGCTGCCACAATGCAAATGAATCTGAGATAATAGTAATATATCCTTCCAACATACTCTCGATCGATGGCGAAGTTATCTGAAGAAACCTTAACGATGACTTTTGGGCTACTCCGTCAACTTGCAGATGCAATCGAATTAGCTAGCACAACAGAGTGGACATTATTCGATAGATATGGAGAGACAGCTAGAACGATTGGTGAATTGGAAGAACTGCAAAACGCCAGAGAAAGACTCAACCAGTCTTACACTCGCCTCAATACCCTGCTGTTGAAGATTTTGGAAGCACAGCCAATTGCTACAAATGCTATGCTAGATCTACTGGCAAAAGCAATTGAGAATGGGCAAGCTAATCTAGAAGCTGCTAATGCTAGTACTCAAGAGATTAAAAGAGGTTGGAACCTATCATGACCGAGCGATATCCTTATCCGACGGAAGAAACTAGAAAAAGTTGTCTCGATAGGTTACGAGAGAGTAACCGCCAATTAGAATTATATAATTTGTTCCTAGATGATGCAATCGCTCAAATCGATTTAGAATTACGTCAGCACAAACGGGAAAGATTATTACAAAAAGTCCCACCTGCACAATAAATTAGATTTTATGTCTCCCCTATTAATTCTCGTCGATGGACACTCTCTGGCTTACCGTTCCTACTTTGCCTATGCCAAAAGCAAGAGCGGTGGCTTGACGACTTCGGCGGGAGTGCCGACGAGTATTTGTTTTGGATTTGTCAAGGCTTTGGTCGAGATTATTAATAGTCAGAAACCGGATTCGATGGCGATCGCGTTTGACTTACGCGCGCCGACTTTTCGACATGAAGCTGATGATAATTATAAAGCCGATCGAGTAGAAACGCCCGAAGATTTCACGATCGATATTCAGAACTTGTATGGGTTATTAACGGCGTTAAACTTACCGACGATTACGGCGGTGGGATTTGAGGCGGATGATGTGTTGGGGACGCTGGCGGGGAGAGCTAGCCGCGAGGGTTATCGGGTGAAGATCTTGTCTGGCGATAAGGATATGTTTCAACTGGTGAGCGATGCCGACAGAATTAGTGTGTTGTACATGACTTCGACTTTTGCTCAAAGTAGCCCTTCAGTAGTGGAAATGAATGAGCAAGGTGTCATCGATAAGATGGGGGTGACTGCGGCGCAGATTATTGACTATAAGGCTTTGTGTGGGGATAAATCGGATAGCATTCCTGGGGTGCGCGGGATTGGCGATAAGACGGCGGTGAAGTTGTTGAATGAATATGGAGATCTGGCGACTATTTACGATCGCGTGGCGGAGATTCCAGGTGCGAATGGGAAGAAATTGATCGCAGGTAAGGATGATGCAGATCATTCTCAGTATTTGGCGAGAATTATTACTGATGTACCGCTGGAAATTGAGTTACCAGAGACAAAATTAACTGGGTTTGATTTCGCGCAGGTGCAGCCAATATTGCAAACATTAGAATTGCATCGATTTAGTAAAGATATCGAGAAACTTCAGGAAGCTTTTGGTGGTGCGGCTGCTCCGACTCTTGAGAGTATTAATAGTCCCCACGAAGCAGTTCATGAGCTTGTCACACCACAGGGATCGATTGTCGCTGATGATGGCGGTGACGATATGTGGTTTTTTAGTGCTGAAGATACGGATAAATTTCAACTCAGTCGGCAATCGCCAATTCAACCACAAATTATCGATACTGTCGCCAAATTACAGGCTTTAATTACCAATCTTCAGCAGTATACCGATCCAAATCGTCCCATTGCTTGGGATACGGAAACTACCGATTTAGAACCGCGCAATGCGGAGTTAGTCGGGATTGGTTGTTGTTGGGGTGCGGAGCCTGACATGATGGCATATATTCCGATCGGACACGATTCGGGGGATAATTTAGAACTAGAATTAGTCCTGACAAACCTCAAACCGATCCTCGAATCTGCGACATATCCGAAGGTATTGCAGAATGCAAAATTCGATCGATTGGTATTTAAAAACCAAGGTATTGAACTCCAAGGCGTCGTCTTCGATACGATGTTGGCAAGCTACGTTTTAAATCCTGACAGCAGCCACAATCTCACCGATTTATCCAGCCGCTATCTGAGCATCGTCCCGCAGAGTTACGATGACTTGGTAGCAAAAGGACAGACTATCGCCAATATTAGCATCCCCGCAGTCGCCGAATATTGCGGCATGGATGTCTGGGGTACCTACCGCCTCTACGATCTCCTCACAGCCGAATTAGCCACCGCACCGAAGTTACTTGCGCTATTGCAAGATATCGAACTCCCCCTTGAACCCATCCTCGCGGCGATGGAAGATCGGGGCATCAATATCGATGCTGAATACCTGAAAACACTCTCGCTAGTATTAGCTGAAGACTTAGCCAAAATCGAAGCGCAAACCTACGCACTCGCAGGCGAAAAATTCAATCTCGGTTCGCCCAAACAACTCGCGCAAATCCTATTTGAAAAACTCCAATTAGACACCAAAGGTATCCGTCAAACTAAATCTGGCTACTCCACCGATGTCAATACCTTGGAGAAATTGCAAGGCAAACATGAAGTCGTCGATCTGATTTTACAACACCGCACTTTCTCCAAACTCAAATCTACCTACGTCGATGCTCTCCCCGCTCTAATCCACCCAAAAACGGGCAGAGTTCACACCGATTTCAATCAAGCTGTTACCGTTACTGGTAGACTTTCATCCTCCAATCCCAACCTCCAAAATATCCCCATTCGTACCGAATTTAGCCGCCAAATTCGCCGCGCATTTATCCCCGCACCTGGTTGGATTCTCGCCGCAGTTGACTACTCGCAAATCGAACTTCGCATCCTCGCACATCTGAGTCAAGAACCTGTTTTAATAACTGCCTACAACCAAAGCGAAGACATCCATACCGTCACCGCCAAACTATTGTTTGAAAGCGATACCGTCACCAGCGAACAACGCCGCATGGGTAAGATCATCAACTTCGGCGTAGTGTATGGCATGGGTGCGGCAAGATTCGGGCGAGAAACTGGCATCAAAGCCAGCGAAGCCAAAATCTTCATCGAGAAGTTTTACGATCGATATCCAGGCATTTTTGACTATTTAGAGCGCATCAAACGAGAAGCGATCGCCCTCGGATATGTGGAAACTGTCTGCGGACGGCGGCGGTATTTCCGATTTGAAAGTGGTAAATTGCGCGGTTTAAAAGGTAGCGATCCTAACTCGATCGATCTGGATAATATCGGTAATCTCGGACAAGTAGATGCGGGAAATTTACGCGCGGCAGCGAATGCTCCGATTCAGGGTTCGAGTGCGGATATTATTAAGTTAGCGATGATTAAAATTGATAAGTTATTAGAGCAATATCAAGCGAAAATGTTGTTGCAAGTGCATGATGAATTGGTGTTGGAAATCCCGCAAGATGAGTGGGAGGAGTTGCAGCCGAAGATTAAGGCAACTATGGAAAGTGCGGTCGATCTGAGTGTGCCGATGGTGGCGGAGATTGGGGTTGGGGCTAATTGGATGGATGCAAAGTAAATAACGTGAGTTGCTAATTAGTCTGAGTTTGGGATAATAAAAATTGACTTGCTTCGCACAAAAACCGCCCTGAACTATAAGTTCGGGCCAATAGCACAAGTTATCTGAAGATAACTATCGCAGATCTTAGTTCGTTTTAACGAACTTTTGCTATTAGCCCCAAATTCATTTGAGGGCGGTGCTGAAGCGCAGCTAAGAATCATTGAGTGGAGATCTTCAACCCGAACTGGTATTGCGTATTACTAAACAATACCAGCCCAGTTCAATCTACACCTTATTAGCATCCGCTAATTTCTTTCTGATCCGAAAAGCTGCCGTACCACCAATGAGGGTACCGATAATGCTAAAAGGTTCGGGAACGCTTTGAGCAGTCGCCGTACCAAATTGGATGTTATCGATAGCTGC
>NZ_JANMZA010000128.1:0-5480 GCF_031382685.1 Chamaesiphon sp. OTE_8_metabat_110
CCTCTTACCTCTTACCCCTTACCTCTTACCTCTTACCCCTTACCTCTTACCTCTTACCCCTTACCTCTTACCTCTTACCTCTTACCCCTTACCTCTTACCTCTTACCTCTTACCCCTACCCTCCACCCTCTACCCCTACCCTCAATTATGAAATCCCAATGGGAGTGTGTGCTCGAAAATCTAGGTGAATGGGTAGGTTCATTTACTACCGTCACCGCTGGCGGGGAATCGATCGAGGATATCCCTAGTATTATCAAACTTGAAGGTAGTCCCGATAACCGATCGGTTCATCTGGTGCTGACGCGGTTTTATCCGCTGCCAAATAGCACCGAACGCTATCCCAAAGAAGTAGTGTGGAACTTCAGTACGCCTCCGGGTATCGGTGCGATTTACTTCGAGACGGGTGCTTTTAGTTCGGGAGCCTTGGCGGTAAGTGCGGGAGTAAAGACGATCGCCGAATTTTCGCTTAGAGCCGCAGATCGCCGCTTTCGGACGATCGAAACTTTCGACATCGATGGAAAACTCGATCGAGTCACCTTCGTGCGCGAGCAGCGTCAAGGCACGATCGCGCCAGAACGTCCGCACCTGACTATTAATGATTTGGTGGGCACTTGGACGGGAACGGCAACGACATTTTATCCACAGTTGGCACCGATCGTGACTCAGACAGCAACGACATTTACGGCTAGTGCTACGGGTTATCAGTTAGTAACAGATGAGGACTCGATCGATTTGAGAGTCGCGAACCAACGATTGCTATTTGCTACCGATCGATCGGGTGAATCTTATCAGATGCTCCTGCTGCCCGATGGGAGTTATACGACTACACCCACCCAGATTCGGCGAGGATGCCCCTTTGAGCTAGAAATTGGTTGGATGTACCAGCCAGGACAGCGGCAGCGGTTGGTGCGGCGATATGACAGCGCTGGGCAATGGCATAGCGCCACGTTGATTTGTGATGAATTCGGGCGGTCTTAAATCTACCTAACGTGTATGACGTTCGGCAAGACTTGTTGAAGGGGTGAGGGGTAAGAGAGTAAGGCTTACTGCCCAATTTTCACTTAAGAAGATTTTGGTCAACGATGAGTATAAATACTGGCGATTTTGGCAGACTGAGCTATTTGCTAATAATTGGTTCCAATTGTTAGGTTATTTCGCAAAAGTTGGGTAATATAAAGAAAAGATTAAATTTATTCTAGGTGAGAAAAATTATCCAAAATATTACCATCAACCCTCATGTATTACGCCTCCTCTGGAAGGCAGTCTCGGAAATCAACTACCAAGCCATGTCCCTGCCCGATCGAGACCTCTCGCGAGTCATCACCGACAAGGTGAGGGATCGCATCATCCTTGATTCTGAAGAAGCCCAAAATTTAGACAGTTATCTGACATCGAGACTTTTACTCATCAGAGATTTGGCTGAGGCACATTAACGTGTTTGAATTTTGCAATTTGGCGAGAAATTATGAGGGATGAAGGGTTGTAATATGAATCGCCCTTCATCTACTTTGCCTAGCTAAGAATTAAGCATTGACATTGACTTTAACTTTTGGTTCGACGAAATAATCGCCGCGCTCGTCAACCCCAATTTGACCCAGCGATTCGTCGCCCGTAATCAATCTTGCCCCACGTTTGCGCGTGAAATAACTCCACGTCCACTGAATAAATACGACCAATTTACTATCGAATTCAATTAGATAATAAATGTGGACGAATACCCAAATCAACCAGGCTAAGAAGCCAGACATCTTGATTTTACCAAAGTCAGCCACTGCTGAATGTCTGCCGATGACTGAGAGACTGCCAGCATCGTAATATTCAAAGGCAGGTAAACTGGCACCAGCGAGTCGCTGTTGGATCAGGTCGGCAACATATTTACCTTCTTGGGTGGCAACGGGTGCTACTCCAGCGAGGGGTTTACCATCTGGCTTGGTAAAGTTTGCCAGATCGCCAATGACAAAAATCTGCGGATAGCCTTTGACACTTAAGTCCGACTCGACCATCACTCTGCCCACGCGATCGAGTTCCACACCAGTATGGTCTGCTAAAATCTTACCCATCGCTGAAGCTTTAACACCAGCCGCCCACAGTACGGTTCGGGCTTCGACACACTCTGTCTGCTCGCCCTGACGGATGGTAACGACGTTATCGGCGATATTTGTCACTAGTGCTTTTGTCTGCACCTGCACGCCCAATTCGACTAGGGATGCTGCGGCTTTGGCAGAAAGTTCTGGTGGATAAGGTGGCAATACGCGATCCATCCCTTCGACGAGGATGACTTTGGCTTCAGCGGTATCGATGTTGCGGAAGTCTTTTTTGAGAGTACTATATGCCAATTCAGCGATCGCGCCAGCTAATTCTACCCCAGTCGGGCCGCCGCCGACGATGACAAATGTCAGCCACGCACGGCGTTTTTCGATGTCTGTCTCTTTTTCAGCGGCTTCAAATGCCATAAAAATCCGGCGGCGCATTTCCAGCGCATCTTCGACCGTCTTTAAGCCGGGAGCGGTGGGTGCCCATTGGTCGTTACCGAAATAGTGATGGCTGACACCTGTCGCGACGATTAGGGTGTCATAATTTAGTTCGCCCTTATTTAAAAATACCTTCTGCTGCTGCGGATCGACATCGCGCACCTCGCCCATGATCACCTTAGTATTTTGCTGCTTGTTGAGGATCGATCGCAGTGGTGAGGAAATATCCGCAGGCGACAAACCACCTGTGGCAACTTGATACAGCAGCGGTTGGAACAGGTGAAAGTTCCGCTTGTCGATCAGTGTGACCTGGACGGGGGCTTTGCCTAGCGATAGTGCCGCATGAAGTCCGCCAAAACCACCGCCAATAATAACGACATGATGCAATGATTGGTGCTCGACTTTATTTGTCACGATCGGCTTTCCTCTAGTGGGTCTTAGACGCCCATTATAACTATGAATTCACTTCCAGAGTAATGTCGATAATATTTTTTAGCTAGATTTATTTTAACTGAATCTCGATCGCTAGTCGTATTTCCGAGCGGATGATGACGATTATTGGTGAAGTATTATTTATTTTACTCGCGATCGTCTCGCTCTTTTTTGGCGATCGCTAAATAGTGAATGAGTATGGTCTAGATCTGTAGGTTGGGTTGATGTTATGGAATCTTTGTCAAATCCAAGATGAAGCCTGACATAATATCCGTACAATCGATCGAGTCTGGGTCTTGAATAACTTCAACATCTTTGCTCGATCGATAGATTTCAACTTGCTTATCTTGGGGATTAATTAAGAGTCCGAGCTTTACACCTAACCGTTGATATTCGAGCATTTTGGATTGGAGATCGCTCAATCTGGCGGTAGTAGAGCGCAGCTCGATGAGGAAATCCGGCACAACTGGAATAAATTGTTTGAGCGAAACACCTTCTAGGCGGGAGTTTTCAATCCACGAGACATCAGGAGACATTTTGCCACCACCGATTCCAGTAAAATCATATCCAGTCGAAGAGTCAAATGCTGTTCCTAATTGAGTGCGTTCGTTCCAATCCCAAACTCGACCAAACAGATTTCCATTTCTTTTCCCACTCTCCCCAAATGTCGGAGCCATAACGATTAATTTTCCTTCTTTGGTTAACTCCATTCGCAAATCTCGATTGTCTTGGCACAATCTGTCGAATTGTGCTGGCGTCACATGGAGATCTGCGCTGTGAATATTAACCGCAACTGTTTCTTCCGCTAGGGATTGGGCGACGTTCATAAAACCTCAATGCGATCGATTAGCTTTCACTATATTTCTATTATGCCAGAATGGAATTGCCCCGACTGGCAACCCAAAAAAAAAGCCCGCAGGTGCGAGCTTTTT
This sequence comes from Chamaesiphon sp. OTE_8_metabat_110, assembly GCF_031382685.1. Classification (NCBI taxonomy): domain Bacteria; kingdom Bacillati; phylum Cyanobacteriota; class Cyanophyceae; order Gomontiellales; family Chamaesiphonaceae; genus Chamaesiphon; species Chamaesiphon sp. OTE_8_metabat_110. The sequence goes on from NZ_JANMZA010000128.1 coordinate 3,836, forward strand.
ATAACTTATGGCGACCGTGAGATCTGCTCCGTTTCGACATCGCCGTGGGGTTGGAAACCCCCGCTCATGATGCAAAGTCCGCCTTCGCGGACTAGGAAATTAATTAGTCCGCGAAGCGAAAAGTGCGGTCTTGGGGTTTCCCCAAGTAGAGCACCTTTTCAAGACAGGCGGACTTTGCATCACTAGACCCGATTTTAATCGGAGGCTAAACCTAACGTCGAGCTAATTTCTTAGAAATCTTCCGTAACCGAATCGATAGAGGAGTGACTTCTACCAACTCATCGCCGCTGATATATTCGAGCGCGCGTTCGAGCGTCATATCGATCGGTGTTTTGAGCTGTACCAATTCTTCCCCACCAGAAGCACGGTGGTTGGTTAATTGCTTGCTCTTACAGATGTTCAGTTCGAGATCCTGTGGACGATTATTTTCACCGACGATCATTCCTTTATAGACCTTAGTACCAGGCTTAATAAAGAACGTACCGCGATCTTCTGCACCCATCAGCGCGTAGTCGGTAGCAGTGCCTTCTTCAAAGGAGATCAACACACCGTTGCGACGAGCGGAGATATCACCACAAGTCGGACGATATTCGAGGAAACTGTGATTCATAATCCCAGCACCGCGCGTCATCCGCATGAATTCACCTCGGAAACCGATCAAACCGCGAGCGGGAACGACGAATTCCAGGTTAGAACGACCGTTCATCCCGACGACCATATCCTGCATTTCACCCTTGCGCTGACCGAGACGTTCGATACAGCTACCGACAGCTTCTTCGGGAACGTCGAGGGCGAGCAATTCAAAGGGTTCACACTTAGCACCGCCAATTTCGCGGTAGATTACTTGCGGCTGGGAGACTTGGAATTCGTAGCCTTCGCGACGCATATTCTCGATTAGAATCCCCAGGTGAAGTTCCCCCCGTCCGGCGACGGCAAACTTATCGGCTTCATCGGTTTCTTCGACGCGGAGGGCGACGTTAGTTTCCAATTCGCGGAAAAGCCTGTCGCGAACTTGGCGCGAGGTCACGTTTTTGCCTTCAGTTCCGGCAAACGGCGAGTCATTCACGCAGAAGGTCATCTGCAACGTGGGTTCGTCCACGTCGATTAATGGCAATGCCATTGGCTCGTTCGGACAAGTAATGGTTTCACCGATATTCGCATCGGCAAAGCCAGTCACAGCTACGATATTACCCGCAGTTGCACTGGGAATCTCGATCCGCTTCAAGCCATCGAAGCCCAAGAGCTTGGTAATCCGTCCTTTGGAGATCGAGCCATCGCGCTGCATTAGCGCGGCTTGCTGACCCATGGTAATGGTGCCGTTGTGGATCTTCCCAATCACGATCCGACCGAGATAATCGGAATAATCGAGGGTCGTCACTTGCAGTTGCAAGGGCTTGTCAGAGTCGCCGATTGGGGGTGGAACGTGGCGCAAGATCGCCTCAAACATCGGTACCATATCGGTACCTTTGGTTTCCATATCGTTCTGGGCATAACCGCCGATTCCCGAAGCAAATAAGTGGGGGAAGTCGCACTGGTCGTCGTCAGCACCGAGTTCGAGGAATAAGTCTAGAACTTTATCCACCGCCGCATGAGGCGATGCTTGTTCGCGATCGATCTTATTGACTACCACGATCGGACGCAAGCC
>NZ_JANMZA010000134.1:0-5922 GCF_031382685.1 Chamaesiphon sp. OTE_8_metabat_110
CTTGAAAGCATGATAAAAGGCGAGGTTGATTAGTGGTTCGCGGGATCTGGACATGGAGGGGATGGGAGTTGGGAGTTGGGAGTTGGGGGAGTGTGGGTTTTGTTAGTGCAGGATCTAAGTATAGCAACCACTAAGCAGCAACGGACAGACCACCAAGTTCTTCAATAAATTCGATCGATTACTATTGTTACTTCTTACTTGTTACTCCGGTCAGTGAGCGATAGCCGTTGGCACACTGTACTTCTTACTCTCCCAACTCCCATCTCACATCTCCCTACTCTTTGGTATTGCCCATCAAGTAAAGTAGAGCCATTCGGATTGCTACTCCATTATTTACCTGTTCGGCAATCAAGCTCAATGCTGGGTCATCCATCAGATCGGAAGTAATTTCGACACCGCGATTTGTCGGCCCTGGATGGAGAATTTTGACGTTAGGATGGCATAATTTTAGCCGATCGCGGGTAATCCCATAATGCTGATGATACTCGCGCAGACTGGGTAATAAATGGTCGGTCATCCGCTCTTGCTGGAGGCGCAATGTCATCACGAAATCGGCATCTTGGAGCGCGGGTTCGACCTGCCAATGGATGAATAAATTGGACTTATCGATCCCTTCCCGTGGCTCCTGACAATAGTCTGCAAATTCGACAGGGAGCAGGGTCGGCGGCGCACAGAGGTGAACCTGGGCACCACTGGCGGTTAGACTCCAGATATTCGATCGCGCCACGCGAGAATGTAGAATGTCCCCGACGATCGCAATTTTCTTGTCTTTTAGTAATGATAGTCGCGGATTAAGCGGATCGATCGTCGCGCAAATAGTCAGTAAATCTAGTAGTGCCTGAGAAGGATGCTCGTGCTGTCCGTCGCCAGCATTTAAAATCCCGACTTTCATCCCCATTGTATCGAGTGCCGTCGCGATCGCGTGGGGCACTCCTGCTTGTTTATGGCGGATTACCATCAAGTCGGCACCCATCGCTAGATAGGTTTTGGCGGTATCGAGAATGGTTTCGCCTTTAGTAAGGGAAGAAGTAGCTGCGGCAAAGTTGAGGGTATCGGCGGAGAGGCGTTTGGCAGCTAATTCAAAACTACTGCGGGTGCGAGTGGAGGATTCAAAGAACAGGTTAGCTACTACTCGCCCCTGCAAGGTGGGTACTTTTTTGACAGGACGCGAGAGGACTTCCTTGAAGCTAGCCGCTGTCTGGAGGACGGTATCGTACTCCGCTGGGGTAAAGTCTGCTAAGGATAGGATATGTCGGCGCGTCCAGGTCATTTTAGAGGGTAGAGGGTAGAGGGTAGGGAGGCATCTTAATTTGTGCCTTTTTAATTTGCCAGCAACAATATCTCGACTATCTTTTTTTGTTAATAATTACGAGCGCAAAACTACCAAAGGATTTGGACTAGATAATCGTCAAATAATCTATCTCCCGATACCAGAGTCAACTCTTCTGCTTGTGCTTGGGAAATAAGTATCCGATCGAAAGGATCTCGATGATGTAAAGGTAAATCCCGTAGAACTAATAAATGATTGAGGTTAATCGGTAGAATTTCGATACTGGTGGGTAAGAGATAAGACTCTACTATTCGATCGAGTGGAATTCCTAGCTGTAGCTTACCCAAACTCATTTTAATAGTCATTTCCCATAAACTAGCAATACTCAGGGATAAGCTATTTTGCTCATCTTCAATTGCCTGCTTTGCGCATTGACTCAAGTTGTCACTGCCTTCTACCAGCCAAATCAAAACATGTGTATCTAGTAATAGATTCATTACATATACTCAGCAAAGTCACTCAGAGGATCGTTAAAATCCTCTGTCATCGTAACTTGTCCTCGCAGACAACCAAACAAATTTTTACGACTCAATTTATTTTTTGGTAATGAAGGATCGGATTTTTGTAATCCAGCAATGACACGAGCAATGACTTCTAACCGCTCAGACGGCTCCAACATGTCTACATCCGCCAAAATTTTTTCTAGCAAAGGACTCATAACAGACCTCAATTTTACAAGTATTATAATCCGAACCGAAGGCGATGCCTCACATCGATCGACTAGAGGTGTAAAACATTACTCCCGATCGTAATCAAAGATAAAAACAGAAAAAATCCGACCATATCTAATAATGTCGTCACCAGTGGCGCACTAACTAAAGCGGGATCTAAATTGAGCTTTTGAAAACCCATCGGGACTAGTGTCCCCATCGTCACGGCAATGATGGTATTTGTTGCCATCACGGTACCTGCAACGAATGCCACCCAGCGTTCGTTTGGCAGCGTCCAAATTAGCGCGAGCAGGGTCATAGTCAAACCTAGTCCGAGTGATGTTCCTAGCCCCGCTAGTAGCTCTTTGCCGAGAATTTTGAGTGTGTCTTTGGGGCTACTTCACCAACCCCTAGAGAGCGGATGGTAACAGTGAGGGTTTGAGTACCAACGGAGCCACCCACATTAGAAAATAGCGGCATGATCACGGCGAGGACGGGGATTTTGGCAATAATTGCCTGGAATGGGGTAATTGCTTGTGATGTCCCGATCGATAGTGCCATGATTCCCAATAACCAGGGCAGCCGATTTTGCAGTTTCGTCCAGGATGGGGACAGGGAGGAATCTTCACCAGCTACACCTGCGAGTTTTTGGATGTCTTCGGTGGCTTCTTCTTGGAGGATATCGACGACATCATCGATCGTGATAATCCCGACTAAGCGATCCTCTCGATCGACTACAGGTACTGCAATCAAGTCATATCGCTGCATTTGCCGCGCGACATCTTCTTGGGATGTTTCGGTATAAACTTTAATCACCCGATCGCTGGCAATATCTTGGATCGGCGTATCGGGGAGGGTAAATACCAACTGTCTGAGGGAAACTACCTGCTGAAGCTTGCGACTATCGTCGGTAACGTAGGCATAATACACCGTTTCCTTATCGCGATCGCTTAGTTTAATCTTCGCCAACGCTTCGCCAACTGTCAAACCTTGCCGCAGTCGCACGTATTCCGTCGTCATCACCCGTCCCGCCGTCCCTTCAGGATAACCGATAATCGTTGCCGTCGCCGCCCGTTCGTCGGGACTGAGCTGGGGTAATAAGCGCTTGACAACGCCTGCGGGTAGCTCGTCAAAGAGTGCCACCCGATCGTCGGGACGCATGGCTTCGATTAGCTGCGAAACTTGAGTATTGTGGAGCGCCTCGATCAGATCCTCTTGAATCTCAGTCGGGAGATATTCAAAGACAGCGATCGCACAACCCTTGGAAAGTAACCTAAAAGCGATCGCGCGGCGCTCTTGTGGTAACTCACTAATATAGTCGCCGACATCGACGGCTGGTAAATGGTTGAGTTCTGACTTGAGTTGATTTAAGTCAGTAATTTCGGACAATTCGATCGTACCCTCTCGACTCAGCATAAAACCTCCTAGCCTCCTTTAGTCTGGGAGACTAGCTCATCAGATTCTCACGAAGGTTGTTATTCTAAAACAGATGGACTGTAGTCCATAACGGCCATGTCAATTTATACCGATATTTTAATAAAAATTTAATCTCGGTATCTCTATCCTATCGCTGGATGTATCGAGATGGCAATCTTTGGATAGGGGATAGGGGATAGGGAATAGGGAATAGGGAATAGTGGATAGTGGATAGTGGATAGCTTGCACTGTTGGCAAAGCCTCGCCTTTTGCGATACGACAGCCGTTGGCGATAGCCTGCCGTAGGCACAGTGTGGATAGTGAATAGCTGTCGATCGATTCCCTATAGACATCGCACCAACAAAGGCGATCGTCGATAATAGATAATCGATAGCTTAACATCCACCAATTATCGCTGGCACCAAGCATCGCCAATCGCTCTTGGAGAGCTTACTACTCTCAATCTCAGTGAATCAATTATGTCCCAATCGATCGAAGTCACCACTCATATTATCCTCCGCGATCTGTTGCGACATCAACCTGCGATTGTTGATTGGCACCATTATCTGACGATGGCTCGCTTAGTCGCGCGGGGATTGCGGCTCTCTAAGTCATCGCTGATTCAGACTGGCATTGCTACCCATCGCTCCACGGGTAAATATCGGCTCAGTTACTTGATTCCTGCCTTACTTTGGCATGAATCCGTAACGATCGTCATTCCCACCGCCTTTCAAGATTGCCTGGTTAATACCGAATTACCCCAAATCCAGCAATGGTTGAATCTCTCTAAACCAGTCTATCGTGGCAGTAATCCGCCCGCGCCAGAATTTACAGGTTTATGGATTGTCGATCCGCAATCTTGGTTGCGGTTACAGTTACATCATCCCGCATCACTTGCCAGTCAAGCGACGATCGTTGACAGTGCGGATGACTTGGAAAACTGGGCGCAAGAATTGCTCACAATTAGTATTACCGATCGGGATTGGGAGCAGTTGCGATCGAGTCAACCTTCAGCTAACTGGGAACGGACGAGCGCCACCAAAATTCAGTTACTCGCTAACTTGTGGCAACGTCCTACCAATCCCTATAACTGCTACCTCTTGGACTCGATCGATCGAGTGCTACTTGAGGCATTAATCGATCTATCTGAGCCAAATTTGCCCCCCACTTGGCAACAGTTCGATCGCGAGTTATCAGCAGCAACCGAGCGACTGGTGTGGGCGCAGCTCGATCGCACTCGCGGCACATTTACCCTGTCAATTACCCCCACCGATCTAGTTGCCAAATTAACACCAATTTGGCAACATCAACCAGTAACTTTGATAACTAGTGCCGTCGATCTCACCGCCGATGCCAGCGGTTATCGGCAAGAATTAGGATTGAGTGAAATCACCTCGGTCAAATTTCCCCTCGATCGCCAAGACGATCGATTTAAACTCTATATTCCCCGCTGGATGCCGATGCCAAATACCAGCAAATTTCAACCAGTATTAGTCGATGAAATCAAGCATTTATTATACTTAATGAATGGTCGCTCCAAATTCGTCGTCATTCCGATCCAGGATACACCGCTCAAAGCCCAAATAGCAGCCATTCTAGCCGCCGAATGGGGAACTAGAGTCCAAGTCGATCGCACCGACCTCAATGAGTCAAATATCCTCGTCTGCGGCTGGGAATTTTGGCAACAGCATCAAGACGATTTGCCCACCCCAGAATTGATGATTATCGCCACATTACCGATTCCCTCTCTCGAAGATCCGTTAGTTGCTGCCAAGGTAAGTTTCTACAAACAACAAAAACAGGACTGGTTTCGACTATATTTATTACCAACTGGCTTGAGAATCTTGCATCGAGCGCTTTCCCCCATGCGATCGTCTCAAGGGATCGTCGCCATCTTCGACAATCGGATCGACAGGCGTATTTATGGGCAACAAGTATTAGCTTCACTCGCTCCGGCAAGAAGAATTAGTTATCTAGAATTAAATTGTCTCGATTCTGCATAACTCATTAGGTAGATAAGTGGGTAGACGTAATTATTTACAAAATAGATTATGCCTGAAACCTAGCTGGTGGGCATTGCCCACCCTACTGGCTCGACACGACTCAATTCTCAATTAATTCAACTACGCTCGCTTGTTGGTATTTGTGGTAACTTCGTGCCCTCCACATGTTTTAAACCCCAAGCTGCCATCACTTTTAATACTGGACGCAAACTTTTACCCTCTGGAGTCAATTGATAATTCATGCGGCGAGAGTGGTTGCTATAAGGCTGTTTTGCCACTAAGCCCAATTCCTCTAGCAACTTGAGCCGATTGGCGAGGATATTCGTGGAGATCCCTTCGGGTGACTCCAAAAACTCCTCAAACCGCTGCTTGTCAAAAAACATCATGTCACGAATTATCAACAGCGTCCAGCGATCGCCGATAAGGTCTAGAGTACAGGCAACAGGGCACGGAGAGCGTCTGGGTAGTGTCATTTCATCAAAATTGACTGGGCTGGCGATCGAAATTCCAGGTAATTAATTGC
>NZ_JANMZA010000136.1:0-2158 GCF_031382685.1 Chamaesiphon sp. OTE_8_metabat_110
TGACGACGATCGCCGGAGCAAAAGCCACCGCCGCCGCCATCGAATCGCTCCAATCTCAACCCTTAGAAGTGAAAGCTTTGCAAGACTATATCAGTTGAGCTTGCTTGCAGCTTGCTCTGACGGGGATACTATCCTCAGCTATAGCTCTAGGGCACGCCTACTGGGTAATTTTGGCGGGTTGAAACGATCGAGAGGATGTTGGCGATCGCGATAAAATGGGTATTCTCTATGTATGCCCACAAATATCGGCTCATCCTCGGAGAAACTAGATGCTTCAGTATCGACCTTGCCCAAAATGCGCTTCAGACAGAGCCGCAGCAATTGGCTTTACCTGGTGGGGAGGAATAGTCGGGCCAAAAATGTTTACCCATGTCAAATGTACCAAGTGCGGTACTACTTATAATGGTAAAACTGGCAAATCCAATCAGATGGCGATCGCGATTTATCTAAGTGTATCGACGGTTGTCGCAATTGTTGCTGTCACGACACTTTCGCCATCCCGCCAGCAGAATAATCCAGCTACTTCGTCAGATTCGAGCCACAATCTCGATCGAGTCGCGTCACTAATCGATCGATCTTAATAAATTTCCGCAGCTCGGCGATGCTAGACAAATGACCTTAATGTCCGCCCACACCTAGATAGGTTTCGATGACCTTGGGATCTTTGAGTAAGTCAGCAGCAACCCCTTCATGCTTGACAATCCCTGTATCCAGCACATAGGCTCGATCGGACATTGCTAAAGCTTTCTTGGCATTTTGTTCGACCAAGACGATGGCGGTACCAGTTGCATTGATTGCCCGAATTTGCTTGAGGACATCAGTAACCAGCGCGGGTGAAAGTGCCGCAGAAGGCTCGTCAAGGACTAATAACTCCGGATCGAGCATGAGGGCTTTGCCCATCGCTAGCATTTGACGTTCGCCTCCTGAGAGGGTACCCGCGCGTTGTTTGCGCCGCTCGGCGAGGCGGGGAAACATCGTATAGATTTTTTGCTTGAGTTGCTGGAGATCGCTCGAACGGATAAAACCACCCATATCCAGATTTTCCTCGATCGTCAGCGACTTAAAGACATTCGAGATTTGGGGGACATAACACATCCCTCTTTGGACGATCCGATCGGATTTTAATCCCCCAATTTGTTCGCCTTTAAAAGTAATCGTCCCACTATTAGGCGTCAGCAATCCAAAAATCGTCTTCGCCAGCGTTGATTTACCCGCGCCATTGCCCCCAATTACCGCTACCAACTCGCCTGGTTGGACGATAAAATTAATCCCATTGAGGATATCCGAGCCAGGGATATAGCCAGCACGGACATCCTGAACTATGAGCAGGGGGGCATTGGTGAGCATTGGTGGGGAAGACAGATAAATGAGTGAGGTCGATCGCTTGAGCTAAAATTCTAGTGGCAGTATTATAGCCGAAATCCTCGACCACCAAACTACGCGGCGCGATCGTAGACATCACCTTAACATCCATCCGAGCCAAATTATCGAATCGATCGCTACAATACCATCTGTCGTTCCGATCGAGATCGATACCTCACTCAGGTGTCTAATAAAATCCTCATTCTTCACCGAGCCAAAACTCATCTGGTAATGGTTCATCGAATTTAGGCGACAAGTAACATTGACTAGGCGGTACAGCTCGGACGATTAACATCTAGTAAGTCCGCAGAATCATGTATAGGTGTAAGTGCTAAAATAGTATTATGGGTCGTGCAATCATTGCAATGCAAAAGAAAATAATCATCACAATCGATCGAGAGGTTTATGATGCTCTCTATCGGGTTGTCGGCAAAGGCAATATTAGTAAATTCCTCGAAAATTTAGCGCGTCCTCATGTCCTCAAAGAAGATCTAATATCTGCCGATCGAGCAATGGCAGCAGATACCGAGCGAGAAAGCGCAGCATTGGCATGGAGTAATGGATTAATGGGAAGCATCAAGGATGCTCATGTGTGAAGCCTGGTGGGTGGATTTCGACCCCGTGGAGTTAAAACTCAACTCGGTATGCAGCTTTCATAAGCAGCGATCTCAACCATGAAAAGCATCGGGACGAGCGAGAAATTCTAATTCAGCAGGTGTACTCGTTCTACCTAGAATTTGATTGCGATGGGGGAATCGTCCGAAGATTTTAATTAATTCGTAGTGAGTGCGTGCGG
>NZ_JANMZA010000158.1:0-2698 GCF_031382685.1 Chamaesiphon sp. OTE_8_metabat_110
TCATCCCGCCCAATGTTGTTACACTGTATGTCTGCGAGCTGTCTTTGTGTATATAATTATAGTTCCCCAAGCGTAAGCAATTATAAACCCATTTGCCAATCGGTCAACATCTAAATTGGGGATAGAAGATGAGGAATTTGGGGATCGGTGCTACGGATCGATCGCGATAAAAAAGAGTTTTCATGATAATAGCTATGGTAACAGGTGCTCTAGTCACGATCGCGAGTGTGAATTTCGATGTGGTTGTAGATTTTTACACCCAATTTTTGGGAACGACACCCAAGCCACATATTCCCGCTGTTTATGCCGAGTTTCTGATACCTGGGCTACAGTTAGGAATTTTTTGTCCTAAGTCCACCAATCGCGACGAATTTGGGCAACCCAGTCACAGCGGGATGAGTCTCTGTCTAGAGGTAGCTAATTTGGAAGACTCGATCGATAAACTCGCCCAACTCGGCTATCCCCCATCAGGAAACATCACCACAGCCTCCCACGGTCGCGAAGTGTACGCCTACGACCCCGACGGTAATCGCTTAATTTTACATCAATCAGCTAGCGCTTGAACCAGTACATAACCCAAGTTGCTACCTTGTGGAATGCCTGCGACTGAAGTCGCGGCTAATGGTGCAAAGTCCGCCTACGCGGACTAGTTTATTAGTCCGCGTAGGCGGACTTTGCACTCCGTTCGCGAAGCGTCTGCCTTGCAGAGCAGCGGTTAGAAACCGCTGAGGTTATTGGTAGCAACTTGGGTTAATAATCTGAAACCTAGCCAGTGGGCAGTCCCCACCTCGATCTCCTGCCCTCTAATCTCTATTCCCCATGCAACGCCTAGAAGTCGAACAACGTACAATTCTAATTGGTTTGGCTGGTAGTCATGGCTACGGATTGAGCCGTCCCGAATCCGATCTCGACTATCGGGGGGTGTTTATTGCGGGCAAAAAATACTATTTGGGTTTGGATAAAGTCGAGCAAAAAGATAGCGGCTGGGATACCGAGCCAGGGATCTTTGAATTTCTCACAGGGGAAAAGGATACAGTGATTTACGAACTCAAAAAATTCGTGCAACTCCTAGCTGGAGCCAACCCCAATATTCTAGAGTTACTCTGGCTCAAACAATATCCCATCAAAACCGAAGTTGGCGAATATTTGCTCGCGCATCGTAAAATGTTCCTCAGCAAGCGCGTCAAACATACTTATTCTGGCTATGCCTTTGCCCAAATCAAAAAAATCGAATCTCATCGAAAATGGTTGCTCGATCCACCTCAAGAGAAGCCAGTTCCTGAAAAATTTGGTCTCACAGCAGAGCGACCATTAAATAAGGAAGAATTACATGCCTTCTTGGAATACTTGTATAGCTTAGTAAGCGGTAAAATTGAATATCTATCCGAAGCTCAAGAGTTATATCAATTATTGAATGGTGATATCGATTACAAAGGTTTATTAAAACAACATCATCTCACCGATGATGTCTTGGAATATACCCAAACACTTACCAATAGTCGCGGTGACTTTATCAAGCTACTCCAAAAAAGCCAACAGTATAAAAATGCCATGCGTGAGTGGAATGCTTACCAATCCTGGCAAACCAATCGCAATCCCACCCGCGCGGGGATGGAAAAACAGTCAGGTTTCGATCTCAAACATGCGATGCACTGTATTCGGCTTTTACGCAGCGGCTTGGAGATTTTAAGGTCTGGTGAAATATTTGTCGATCGACAGGATGTATGCGATGCTGACGAACTCAAAGCAATCTTACGTGGCGATTTCACTTACGAACAAGTCACCGCCATTGCCGATAATCTAGTCGCCGAACTCGATCGCGCTTATGATGATTCTATTCTCCCCCGTCATCCCGATTTATCGGCAATTAACGATCTCTCAATCGAGTTAATCGAAAAACAAGGATGGGGGAATAATTAATAGTTAATAATTAAATGCTGATAATTAGAGCTGCGGAAGCAAAGGATGTCGATCGGATTTTTGAGTTGATTTTAGGTTTGGCGGATTATGAGAAACTTCGCGATCGGGTGACTGGAAATGCTGAGTTATTGCGATCGCATTTATTTGGCGGACATCCTGCGGCTGAGGCAATTGTAGCCGAATTAAGCGAGTTGACGATCGGGTTTGCCTTATTTTTCCCCACCTACTCGACTTTTCTTACTCAACCGGGTATCCATCTTGAAGATGTCTTCGTTCAGCCTGAATATCGCCGTCAAGGTGTGGGCAAAGCATTGATGACTGCTATGGCTAAAATCGCTCACGATCGCGGTTGTGGGCGGCTAGAGTGGTCGGTGCTGGACTGGAATCAAAACGCGATCGAGTTTTACCAAAGTCTCGGTGCAACGGTGCTACCAGACTGGAAAACTTGCCGGATGACAGCCGCAACTCTGGCGGAGATTGCGAGTAAATCTTAAATTGACTAAAATTCGATAAGTACGATACAGCAGGAATCCAACTAAATGCTAACAATTTGGGTAAACGAGCAATTAGATCCAGGTGGTTTAATGTATGCCTGCATTGCTTCTCGGAGTGAGGAGTTAGCTCAAGACTGTCACGCATCTTTTCAGCAAAATCTCACCCCCGAACAAATTCAACTAGGTTGGATCGCACGGCTCCGCACGGTTAATTCATGGGATGAAGTGCCAGTTAACTCCCTAAATTTGGGTTAACTAGAATTAAGCGCTAAGTAACCGCGCCG
>NZ_JANMZA010000169.1:0-9711 GCF_031382685.1 Chamaesiphon sp. OTE_8_metabat_110
GGTGTAGTTCCCAAAAATTGGGTGTAGAAGTCTACTACCACATCGAAATTCACACTCGCGATCGTGACTAGAGCACCTGTTACCATAGCTATCATCATGAAAACTTTATTTTTATCGCGATCGATCCGTAGCACCGATCCCCAAATTCCTCATCTTTTATCCCTAATTTAGATGTTGACCGATTGGCAAATGGGTTTATAATTGCTTACGCTTGGGAACTATAATTATATACACAAAGACAGCTCGCAGACATACAGTGTAACAACATTGGGCGGGATGACTGGGGAGCATTTGTAAAGCTATGGAATTGGCAAGGCGCATTACTGAGATCGAACCATCTGTTACTCTAGCCATTTCCGCGCTGGCGAAGGCAATGCAACAGGATGGCAAGGACATCTGTAGTTTCAGTGCGGGAGAACCTGACTTTGACACTCCAGAGCATATCAAGGCGGCGGCAAAACAAGCGCTGGATTTGGGGAAAACTAGGTATGGTGCCGCTGCTGGCGAGCCGCACCTCCGCCAAGCGATCGCCACCAAGCTCCAGCGCGATAATGGTCTTAACTATAATGCTGCCAATATTCTCGTTACCAATGGTGGCAAGCATTCGCTCTACAATCTGATGGTAACTCTGATAAATCCAGGCGATGAGGTAATCATTCCCGCACCGTTTTGGTTGAGTTACCCTGAAATGGTGAAATTAGTCGATGGGATTCCCGTCATCGTGCCGACAGACAGTAGTACTGGTTATAAAATCACCCCCGCAGCTTTAGACGCGGCAATTACGCCCAAAACCAAGTTATTTATCCTCAATTCTCCTTCCAACCCTTCTGGGGTAGTCTATACCCGTGCTGAGTTACAGGCATTGGCAAAAGTGGTAGTCGATCGCGATATCTTGGTGGTATCGGATGAGATCTACGAAAAAATTGTCTACGATGGCGTCGAGCAAGTTAGTATCGGTGCCTTGGGTGAGGACATTTTCCAACGCACGATTATTAGTAGTGGCTTTGCCAAAGCTTACGCAATGACTGGCTGGCGAATCGGTTATCTAGCTGCGCCACTGGCGCTGATTCAAGCCGCTAGCACGCTCCAAGGGCACAGTACGTCCAATGTCTGTACTTTTGCTCAATACGGTGCGATCGCGGCTCTAGAAGGCTCTCAGGACTGTGTGGAGACGATGCGCCAAGCATTTGTGGTGAGAAGACAGGCAATTGTCGAGCGGCTGGAGGCAATTCCGGGACTAAGTTGTGCCAAGCCGGATGGCGCTTTTTATATCTTTGTAAATATCGCCAGTACCCAGCTCAACTCGCTGGAATTTTGTCAGCAATTACTCGAACAGCAACAAGTCGCTACCATTCCCGGACTGCCATTTGGCGCGGACGATCACATTCGGATTTCGTATGCGACCGATCTCACCACGATCGAGAAAGGCATGGATCGATTGACTAAGTTTATGCGATCGCGGCTGTAGATTTTACTGCTCGATCGGGAATTAGGATTAGATCGTGTGCAAATCGCTGGCACCCGTTGGGAAGATTCAGTGCGACCGCGATCGCCGCCCGGTGCTAGAGTATAAAATGTAATATTTCGACTACTTATCTGCCGAACGAGTAATAACTGCCAGATCGCTCGATAGCCAGATATAATGTTAGGAATACTAGCTTTTACCACGCAGAATCGACATCGGAAGCTATCTTTTGGTAGATATTCAGTTCTAATTACCGACAGCATCTCGATCCGATGCTAAAAATAGTCGAAGAAACCACTACACCTTACCAGAGCAAGGCTGTCTTTTACCGATCGACTACCACTTAGGGAGAGAATAGTAGCGCACCTAGCAGCGATGAAAATTTTAGTTCTAATTTGGGAATTTCCGCCGCGCCTCGTGGGAGGTATCGCTCGTCATGGTGCCGAGTTGTATCCCGAGCTGGTTAAATTGGGTCATGAGATTCATCTGATTACGGTGGAGTTCTCTCAAGCACCAGCTAAAGAAATCATCGAGGGTATTTACGTTCATCGCGTCCCTGTTGCTGGATTCAGTCAAGACATCTTCAACTGGATTGGCAACATGAATCACAGCATGAAGAAATACGGCGCAAAGTTATTAGAACTCCATTCTGATTTCGATCTAATTCACGCTCATGATTGGATGGTAGCAGATACCGCGATCGCTCTGAGCGAGAAATTTAATCTGCCGATCGTCGCCACGATTCATGCAACGGAATTCGGCAGACATAATGGCATTCACAACCCTAGCAGCGAGTACGTTCACTCTCAAGAAACCCGCCTAGTCGAGACAGCCGCACAAACGATCGTCTGTAGTCAGTATATGCAGCAAGAAGTTGGGCAAATTCTCCGCTGTCCGTGGGAAAGAATCAGCATTATTTATAATGGCATCCGTCCTGAAAAAAAACAGCGCCCTAAAGATTTTGATTTTTGGGACTTTCGGCGGCGGTTTGCTGCTGATTACGAACAAATCGTCTATTATGTAGGGCGGATGACTTATGAAAAAGGCATCTTTGTTCTCCTCAATGCCGCGCCTAGAGTCTTATGGGAACTCGGCGGTAATGCCAAATTTATTTTCATCGGTGGTGGGAATACTGATGGTTTAAAACAACAAGCTTGGGACCTGGGGATTTGGGAGAAATGTTTTTTTACAGGCTTTATGTCTGATGAAGATCTAGATAGATTTCAAACTGTCGCCGACTGTGCGGTGTTCCCTAGTTTATACGAACCTTTTGGGATTGTCGCTCTAGAAAGTTTTGCAGCGCGGGTACCAGTGGTAGTATCTGATGCTGGGGGGTTAGCGGAAGTCGTCAGACATACCAAGACGGGAATCGTTACCTGGAAGTGGGATTGTAATTCGCTAGCATGGGGGATCTTGGAAGTACTCAAAAATCCAGGTTATGCTAAGTGGTTGACGGATAATGCCTACGATGAACTGGGCAAACGTTTTAATTGGGCAAAGATCGCCATTCAAACGCAAACCGTTTATCACAATGCACTAGTTAAGACTAAGCAATCTGTGTTGGGGAGAGGTAATTAATAATTAATAATTATTAATTATTAATTATTAATTATCGAAGGAGCGAGTTCGGGTGCCCGCGAAGTATCTTGTTGCAGCATCAGCACGAGTGATTCAGCCGCAGATGCACCGACGATATTTAGTCGGAGTGATGCTCGATTTGTGTTGGTGTCTACGAGCGATTTGCTGGCTACTGACACGCCATTCGGTGCTAGCGATCTGCCATAAGCGGCACTCAAATAAGGTTTAAATTCACTCCGGTTGGCTAAATGAGTTTGAAAAAAAGCCGAGCTGAGCGCTCTAGTAAACATCCGCGCTCGTTCTGGTTCGGGGCCGATAAAACTATCGGAAACTGGGAACACGCTATCACTTTTAGCCACACTTAAAGTAGAAAAGTGTGTACCTTTATCCAAAATTGCGAGATACTTATCAGGCGATCGCAACCAGGTAAATGGATAGATTTGCTCTGGTATAGCTGGCGTAATAATATCATCGCTACCACCCATCATCAAGACAGGGACGCGAATCTGGCTCATCCCCCGTTGCCCAAAAATCGTACTGTTGAGGGGACTAATCGCAAAAATCGCTTTGACACGCGGATCTTGGAACGCATAACGTTTAGGTGGTAGCTCTTTAGCGCGACATTGGAGTAAGACGGAGAGATTGAGAGAGCGATTGGGATTGCACAGAAGCTGGACTCGATCGAAATCGATTTGGGCACCAGCTAATGCTAACACCGTGTAACCGCCGAGGGAATGTCCCACTAGTCCTGTCTGTTGGACATCGATTTGGCGCAGGCTCGGATCTATTTGAGCGCGACGTTGCAGCTCATCGAGGAAAAAAGTCACATCGCGCGGACGTTGGAGCAATTCGGTGGCTTGTGGCGCTGGAGCCAAGCCAGAAAAATACTTCCGAAACCGAGTGGCATCGCCACCGACATGCTCGACAGTCGCAACGGCAAAGCCATAGGAGGCGAGATGCTCGGCTAAATAAGCATAGGTAGTCCGATCTTCAGCAACGCCGTGAGAAATAACGATAATCGGCAGCGGACGAGCCGAAGCTGTTTGCGGCACATACAGATCGCCCGGTACCATCCGTTGACGCGAACGATCCCGCCATGCAAATGAGCGTTTTTGCCAGCGAAATGTCCCTGCACTGCGGAGATCGAGTCGATTGGCGAAGTTGGTATTATTTGTTTGGGCTTCCTCATCAGCAAGGCGATCGAGCGTACTAACCGTAGTATCGCGCAGCTTGAATAATTCGGTCAGGTTGTCATAGATGGTGAATACTTCCGCCAAATTCAGCTTGACTTGGCGACTGGGAAACCGCCGGATAACGTTGAGTACTGTCAACCCTTGTCTCTTATCGCCTGCTGACTGGATCAGTGCAATTCGCAGCGACTTTGACCCATTTTGCCGCGAGTCTGTCTGAATCGACTCCCCAACGCGCTCTAATAACGGTTTAACCAGTGGTGAATTGACAACTTGCGCCAAATATTGCGGACTCACATCAAATCGCTGCTGCAAGGATTGTCGGAATTGTTGCAGTTGTGCGGGTGGAGTTTGCTGGGCTAAGTTAGCATACTCGGCAGGAATTTTGCCATCTTTAGCAAAAGCTTCGAGATCGCGCACCGAAACCGAAAAGTCCTTAAATGGGGGAAAATAGCCAGTCACTCGATCGGCAGCACGCCCCGGTGTAGGGATAGCTAGAGTAACGAAGGCAGCAATAGCAAAGGCTTTGAGCCACCGAACTTGCTTAGAAGGCGACATAAAATTGGCGGAGGATGGATTTAACTCGATTGCTGCTGTAGCAACAAAACGCGATCGGTGTCGATTTGTGGCTCTATGCTCAATTTACACAGATTCGATCGGTCATTACCTCTGCCGATTTACAGATAGTTTATATTTACTAACCAATAATAAAGTTAACTAACTTTCCAGGTACCACAATTACTTTCTTAATCTCCTTCCCTTCCGTGAACTTCTTGGTTATTGCCGACTCGCGCGCATAAGCTTCTAGAGTCGCTGAATCCTTGGTTGCTGGGACTTGAATCGTCCCGCGAGTTTTACCCATGATTTGAATTACTAAAGTGATTTCATCAGCAACCAAAGCAGCCGGATCGAAATTACGCCAGGGTTGCGTGTGAATCGAACCGGAATGCCCAGTTAATTGCCACAGTTCCTCTGTCATGTGCGGTGCAAATGGCGCAGCTAAAATCATTAGAGTTTCAATCCCTTCGGCATATACAGGCGAATCTTTGCAATCTGCATCGGTGAGGGCGTTGCTCAGTTTCATCAATTCCGATACCGCAGTATTAAACTGATAATCTCCATCCAAATCTTCAGTAATTGCTTGAATGGCATGATGAACGAATCGACGTAAATCTTTTTCAGATTTCGACAATTCGCCACTGGCAACTGTAGTTCCCGGTTTAGCTGCCAACACCAATCGCCACAACCGATTTAGAAAGCGAAACTGTCCTTCAACATCCGCATCATCCCATTCGAGATCTTTTTCTGGTGGGGCTTTAAATAAGATGAACATCCGCGCGGTGTCTACACCATATTTCCCAATCACTTCTTCGGGAGCGATGCCATTATATTTCGACTTAGACATCTTATCAAAGGTTACTTCCAGCGCAATCCCACTTACTGGATCTGTCGGATGAGCGCGATCTAATACTGTCGCTGGATCGATATATTTACCTGTTTGGGGATTCTTATAAGTAGTAGACTGCACCATCCCTTGAGTGAGTAACTGTTTAAATGGCTCGTCAAAGTTTAGTAGTTTGGTTTTACCACGATCGCCAGCTCCAAAATCTCGAATTATTTTTGTGAAGAAGCGGGCATATAATAAGTGCAATACTGCATGTTCGATGCCACCAACATATTGGTCTACAGGCATCCAATCATTGGTAATATTCGAGTCGAAGATTTGCTGTTCGTTAGTGGCATCTGGATAACGCAAGAAATACCAAGAAGAATCCACAAACGTATCCATCGTATCGGTTTCCCGTTTCGCTGGAGTACCACAAGTCGGACATGGCACATTTACCCATGAATCTAATTGTGCCAAGGGATTGCCACCTTTGCCAGTGAATTCGACATCTTCAGGTAATTTAACTGGTAAATCTGCCTCTGGAACTGGCACTGCACCGCATTTTGGGCAATGTACGATCGGAATCGGTACACCCCAATAACGTTGGCGCGAAATCAACCAATCCCGCAACTTATATTGAATTTTGCCGTTGCCATAACCCTGCTGCTCGGCATAGTCGATTATCGACTTCTTCGCATTCACCGAATCCAAACCGTCGAATTGACGGGAATTAACGATCGTGCCTGCTTCCGTATATGCAGCCACCAGTGGTGTGTCAGTATTCTGGCTCGGTGCAGCAATTACTTGAGTAATCGGTAACTGATACTGCTTGGCAAATTTGAAATCGCGAAGATCGTGTGCGGGAACGCCCATAACAGCACCCGTCCCATACTCATACAAGACATAATCCGCAATCCAAATCGGCACCTCCGTCCCCGTAAACGGATTAATCGCCATCGCTCCGGTAAATACGCCCCGCTTGGGTTTATCTTCTGCCGTCCGATCGATCTCGCTTTGATTCTTAATTTCCGCAACGAAGGCATCTACAGCCGCTTTTTGGTCTGAAGTAGTCACCTGCGCCGTCAGTGGATGTTCGGGAGCCAGTACGACATAGCTCACACCATAAACAGTATCGGGACGAGTCGTAAATACCGCAATTCTCTCACTCGCGCCGACAATGGGAAATTCTAGATTCGCCCCGATCGATTTGCCGATCCAATTTGCCTGCATCGTGCGGACTTTTTCCGGCCATCCTGACAACTGGTCGAGATCGGTCAATAATTGCTCGGCATAGTCGGTGATTTTAAAGTACCACTGCTTGAGTGCCTTTTTCTCCACGATCGCACCAGAACGCCAGGAACGCCCCTCACCATCGACTTGCTCGTTTGCCAACACGGTTTGGTCGATCGGATCCCAATTTACCATTCCGTCTTTTTGGTACGCTAAGCCACCTTCGTAGAACTTCAAGAAAATCCACTGCGTCCACCGATAATATTCGGGCGAACAGGTGGCAACTTCGCGTTCCCAATCGATCGATAATCCCAATTTCTGCAACTGTCCCCGCATGTGGGCAATATTTTGATACGTCCACGTCGCGGGATGAATTCCCCGTTCGATAGCGGCATTTTCCGCTGGCAAGCCAAAGGCATCCCAACCCATCGGATGCAGCACCCGATGCCCCTGCATCCGCTTCTGTCTGGCTACTACGTCAGTAATTACATAGTTACGGACGTGTCCCATGTGCAGATTCCCCGACGGATAGGGAAACATCGACAGGGCGTAGAATTTTGGCTTATTGCTGGTAGTATCGGTTTTATATAAATTTGCATCCGTCCAAGCCTGTTGCCATTTGGACTCGATCTCGGTGGGGCTATAGTTATGTTCCATTGCAGCGATCGGTTAAATTATTAAATAAATATATGAAGTATCCATATTCTGGCGATCTCTATTCTAGAGCAACCGCCAAGGTTATTATTGCATGAGGGGTAATGGGTAAAAGGTAAAAGGTAAGAGGTAAGAGGTAATGGGTAATGAGTTGTGGACGCTTGCTTCTTTCTATGTCACTATTCACACTGTGCCTACGGCAGGCTACGCCAACGGCTGTCGTATCGCCAAAGGCGAGGCTGTGCCTACGGCAGGCTACACCAACGCCAACAGTGCAAGCTATTCACTATTCACTATCCCCTATCCCCTATCCCCTATCCCCTATCCCCTATCCCCTCAGAGATCTATACTGAATAAATTGCTGATGAGATGCACTCGATCGGGAAGATTAACCAGTATTAAAAGTCAAGACAAGATGCAAACTCCTCATTCCGATCCAGTAGCTAAATCGCGTCCACCCGCGATCGAGATGTCAGCAGCAGGTAAAGCTAAATGGAAAGCCATGCTTACCGCTCGCAAAATTAGTACTACTAAGAAGTTGATATCCAGAGTCCCCGAAATTACTGGCGAATCGCTCGCTCGCCGAGTGCTAAATGCCCAAAGTTTAGATCGTCAGACATGGCAAGCGATCTTCTACGCTTTGAAACTCGATCGAGCGGATTTTTTTACGGATGTCCAATGGTTTGCGCTCGATGCAAACAGCCAATGGGAGATGTTGTGGGAGTTGGCACGAGATAGCGACAGGTTTGGACTAGTACTCGCCGAATCTGTTACCACTCCTGAAGATCGCGAGGTAGATCGAGCTAAATTCATTCAGACGATCGCAGTTCGCACCGCAGTATTTATTGAAATTCCCGCCGGATCGAACGGTTATCTGATTTTAGTCGAACGCGATGCTCAAAACAATATCGTATTACTGTCGCCATCGCCACTGATGGCTAGTCCGCTGCTGACGGGTGCCATCCAAAGATTGCCCCAACCACCATCACCATTCCCCCACTTTCAACCACTCAGTGTCGGTACCAATCAATTATGGGCGGGGGTATTCGATCGATCTCCAGATTGGCGCTGGTTGGCAGATGCCAAAACAAAGCCGTTGAGGTTGCAGTTGGCGCAGCTTACGGATCTGTATGTACATGCCCGCAAGCAGTCTAGCAGCATCCCACTAATGCGATCGACTTATGTGACGATCGCTACTTAAATTCAAGTCGCTCATGCTAATAATTTGTGTGTGGTAACTGCAATCCCTGATTTTAGTCCTGTGGGTAGAATCAAAAATACTTACAAATTACTGACAGTAGCGGCGCTGACTCTCTAAACTTGCATCTCTCCTAGTGCCCGCTCCACCACCGCTACCCCCGCTCCAGGTAGAACCGATTGCTCGGTAATTAGCCGTTTCCAAATTCGGCTTCCTGGTTGCCCATGAAATAGCTGCAACATGTGGCGGGTGATGCTGTTGAGCTTACAACTTTTACTCATCCAAGAGTCGATATAGGGCAGCATCGCCGCCACGATTTGATGGCGGCTGGGCGGTGGAGTCGCTTCACCATAGATTTCTCGATCTGCAAGAGCGAGGAGATAGGGATTATCGTAAATCGCTCTGCCAATCATCACCGCATCGACGAGTTGAAGCTGAGTTTGGACTTGTGCCAAACTGGTAAACCCGCCATTAATCTCGATCGAGAGGTGGGGAAAATCCCGTTTGAGCCGATGGACATCCTCATACCGGAGGGGGGGGACTTCGCGGTTTTCCTTGGGACTTAAGCCCTGTAACCAGGCTTTGCGGGCATGTATCGAGAACCGAGTGCAACCTGTTTGGGAAACGATCGAGACAAATTTTACCAGATCTTCATAGCTATCGACTTCATCGACGCCGATCCGATGTTTGATCGTCACGGGTATTTTGGTCGCAGTTATCATCGCCGCAATACACTCAGCTACATTTTCTGGTTGGAGCATAAAGCACGCCCCAAAGTTACCACTTTGGACGCGACTGCTCGGACAACCAACATTAAGATTTACTTCTTCATAGCCGAAATCTTCTGCAATTTGGGCGCATTTAGCCAAGTCTAGTGGATTATCACCACCGATTTGTAGTGCCAAGGGATGTTCGGTGCCATCGAATCCGAGTAGCTTTTGTTTATCGCCATGCAAAATTGCCATACTCGTCACCATCTCCGTATAGAGCAAGGTCCGGCGGCTAATTT
>NZ_JANMZA010000200.1:0-2410 GCF_031382685.1 Chamaesiphon sp. OTE_8_metabat_110
TGGCACGACAGGCGAATCGCCAACGCTGAGCTGGGATGAAGAGTATCAACTATTTCAAGTCGTCCAAAAAGCCGTCGCTGGGAAAGCCAAAGTCATTGCTGGTACTGGGTCAAATTCTACCAGTGAAGCGATCGAAGCCACCCAAAAAGCTGCTAAACTAGGAGTAGATGGTAGTCTACAAGTAGTCCCTTACTACAATAAGCCGCCCCAGATCGGTTTATACCAGCATTTTGAAGCGATCGCGGCAGCTTGCGACTTGCCGATGATGCTCTACAATATCCCCGGACGTACCGGACAACAGCTAGAGCCAGAGACGATCGCTAAATTAGCAAAATTAGATGGCATTGTCGCAATCAAGGAATCTACGGGTAATCTAGATATAGCCAGTCAAATTCGCAGCTTGACACCGCCAGATTTTGCGATTTATTCTGGTGATGACTCTTTGACATTACCGATCCTGGCTGTAGGTGGAACAGGTGTCGTAAGTGTCGCCAGTCATCTAGTCGGCAATGAAATTCAGGCAATGATTGCGGCGTTTGCATCCGGCCACAACCAGCTAGCGACTAAAATGCACATCCAAATGCTGCCTCTATTTAAAGGGCTATTTCTCGCACCTAACCCCATGCCGATTAAAGCGGCACTCAAATTGCAAGGCTGGGAAGTTGGCGGACTGCGATTGCCGATGTGTGAATTACCGAACCAATTACTACCTCAAATTCAGCAATTATTAGACAGACAAGGCCTACTGCTGTCGATGTGTCGCGATTAGACAAAGCCGACACTTCGACCCTTCGGCAGAGCTTCAGGGCAACGCAAGCTCAGTGCATCGCGCAAAGCAAGCAAATTTGATAATTGTGCTGCGAATGATTGACCCATTGCCGATAATATGATACAACTAAGATAACGATGAAAAACGCAGATAAGTCAGAAACGAGCGGGTTAAAATTTGACGAGTTAGCAGCATAAGCTTTGTCAAAAAACACGTGATTGGAAGCGAGCCACACCTAGTCAAGCCGAAATTAATAAATCTAAGATTAGGTAATACGGTTACTGGTCTTCGAGCATAAATATTCAGTTAGTTTAATAACAGCCAGTGCAAATTTCTAGCGCATAGTTTTCGGAAGCCTGAATTATCTATTATCTTTATATTTACAGCGTTGCAGCCATGCTCCGCCATTGGTGTGATGGAAATCGTAGCGACCAAATCGCGGAAACACTTCTCAGTCGCTCTAGCGAGTCCACACCCAATAAAGTTTCGATTCTAACATACCAAGTCTGACAGCTAACTGAATTTGTAGCTGCCAATCGATACATCGAAAAATCCAGTTTTGTTTTAAAAATATCCAACTATCCATATCTATCTAAATGAGTCCAATTCTCAAATCATCGCAGACCTCCACAGTCGCCAAAAAGTCTAATGAACCTACTTTGAAAATCATCCCATTGGGCGGTTTACATGAAATAGGTAAAAATACATGTGTCTTTGAAATTAACGACGAGATTTTACTCCTCGATGCTGGATTGGCTTTCCCCACTGATGGAATGCACGGCATCAATATCGTCTTGCCAGATATGACCTATCTGCGCGAAAACCAGCACAAAATCAAAGGGATGATCGTCACCCACGGACATGAAGATCATATCGGTGGAATTCCCTATCACCTCAAGCAATTTGACATTCCGATTATTTACGGCCCGCGCCTCGCAATGGCTCTATTGCAAGGTAAGTTAGAAGAAGCTGGTGTCGCCGATCGGACTAAAATAAAAACAGTAGCCCCCCGCGATATAGTCAGAATTGGCGAATCCTTCTTCGTTGAGTTTATCCGCAATACTCACTCGATCGCCGATAGCTTTACAGTTGCGCTACATACTCCCGTCGGTGTCGTCATCCATACCGGAGACTTTAAATTCGACCATACCCCCGTCGATGGCGAAGCTTATGACTATGCCAAACTCGCCGAACATGGCGAAAAAGGCGTACTGTGCTTGATCAGTGACTCCACCAACTCCGAGATTCCTGGCTTTACACCATCCGAGCGTTCGGTATTCCCCAACCTCGACAGATTTATCAGTTTAGCCAAAGGTCGGGTGATGGTAACCACCTTCTCATCCTCCGTCCACCGGATCAACATGACGATCGAGATCGCCATGAAGTACAATCGGAAAGTATGCGTAGTCGGTCGATCGATGCTCAACGTGATCGCTCACGCACGGAACCTCGGTTATATTAACTGTCCCGATAGTGTTTTTGAACCGCTGCAATCAGCCAATCACCTCCCAGATAACCAAGTCTTGGTACTAACCACAGGCTCCCAGGGTGAAACCCTAGCAGCAATGACTCGGATTGCTAACGGTCAGCATCGTCAAGTTAAAATTCGCAAGGGCGATACAATTATCTTCTCAGCTAACC
>NZ_JANMZA010000217.1:0-3093 GCF_031382685.1 Chamaesiphon sp. OTE_8_metabat_110
CCCTAAAATTTTTGCAACACAATCATAAAAAAGGCTCTAAGAGGATATTTGAAAAGTTATTTTAGACACCCGTAGTCCCTGGATAATCCCCCTAAATCCCCCTTAAAAAGGGGGACTAAGAGTCCGGTTCCCCCCTTTTTAAGGGGGGTTAGGGGGGATTCTCTAGGGTTTACGAGTGCTGTCTTATACTTTCCAAACATCCTCTTAGACAATCTATTTACCGATCGCAGAATCGAAATAACACTCTTGAGGTCAGAACGCTTATTAAGCAATCATTCTAGGGTCAAGGATGCGATCGGGTCATTTCCCCTCACAATTTCCTCAAGTTTATATGATTCAATGAATTGAGCAAATAAAAAATTAATATGCCAAAAAAGAACATAAATATTAACCTACACAGCGTCGCAGACATAGAGAAACAACATCAAAACGAAAAAGAGTATCGACTTTTAATAGAACTTTATTTATCGAAATCCCGCAGTCGAGATCCTAAATGGAATTCTATAGAGATCCGGAAAAACACTCGGTGGGAATGGCAAAGGTTAGAAATGTTGCAAACGCAGAAACGCTAAGATGATTTTCGGCTGATAACTTCCTCAAGCTCATATAAATTAACAAAAATTAGGGATCTAAATTCCTCTCCTTGAGGAGGATTGTTTTAAGGTGGGATTTGCTTAGTGCAACACATTGCTGGGCGGGAAACCCGCCCAGCACGGAGGTTTCCTCCGCGTGGTTGCATTCGCTAATTCCCCATCCTAAAAACCTCGCTGTCAACTGTTATAATTAGCTATGGCAGTTACTAATTCAGACCTTCAAAATTTTAATTCGATCGGTTTAAAATCTTCATCGGTTCATGTCTTAACAGAGATCCAATCTTATGGCATATTGCTAGTCTTGCAAGAGCCAGATTTAAAGATTTTACAAGTTAGTAATAACACGATCGGTGCAATTGAAGTCTCCCCAAGTCTGGTCATCGGACAGCCATTAGAAAAGTTTTTAGATGTCTTTCAGGTCGAGCAATTTCGAGCGGCATTGGCAGACCAGAGTTTCGATCGCAGCATTTACACGAAAGTATGGGTAACAAAATCAAAGGATATTTTCCGGATCTTTGATGCTGTTTTTCATCGGAGTCCTGATGGCTATTTAATTCTAGAATTGGAACCAACCCAAAAAGACGAACATATTCCTTTTCAAAGTTTTTATCATTTAGCTAAAGCCTCGATTCTGCAAGGGAGATCGGCTAATAGTCAATTGACCGCAACTGCCGATTTAGCTGCTTTCGGTCAAATTATGGTCGCAGAAGTGCGGAAGTTGACTGGATTCGATCGAGTCATGCTCTACAAATTCGATCGGGATGGGCATGGTGAAGTCATCGCTGAGGCTCGAGTAGTCGAAATGGACTCTTATCTGGCTCTGCATTTCCCAGAGTCAGATATTCCCCAACCAGCGCGAGAAATGTTTGTCTTCAATCGGATTCGGGCGATCTCCGACGTTCGGGCTGAGTCAGTGCAACTGATTCCCGCCCTCAATCCGCTAACGGGGCAGCTTACGGATCTCAGCCACTCGATGCTTCGCAGTCCCGATCCTTGTCATGCTGAATACCTCCAGAATATGGGTGCCAGTGCATCCTTGACGATTTCCCTCATCAAAGACGGACGCTTGTGGGGAATTATTACCTGCCATCATCAGACAGCTAAATTCATATCCTATGAGTTGCGGAATGCTTGTGAACTGCTCGGACAGGTAATTTTCGATCGCATCTCCATCATTGAAGATATCCCTGACTATAGCTATCGATCGAAATTAGCTCACTTGCGCTCGATGGGGATCGAGCAGATGTCGCAATCCGCCACGGGATCGCTGGAGTCAACGGCGAGTTTCGTTGATGCTTTAATGGGACAATCACCCAATCTCTTGGATCTCTTCGATGCTGGGGGTGCGGCAATTTGTGTTGGCGGTCGCTGGACGGCAATCGGGCAGATTCCCCCGCCAGCAACACTTGATGACTTGGTGCAATGGTTGACCGACAATGTTCGAGATGATGTATTTACCACCGACTCACTTCCGTTACTAGCTAACGCTCCCGTTGGTGGAGAACGATTTAAAGATGTTGCTAGTGGGATGCTGGCAATTTCCTTGTCGCCAGACAGTTATGTGTTGTGTTTCCGTCCTGAAGTAATTCAAACGGTGAATTGGGGTGGGAATCCAGAGCAGGCTCACCAAGAAGTAGTCGCAGCCGATGGTAATTTGCGATTGAGTCCGCGAAAATCTTTTCAATTGTGGCAAGAACGCGTCCGGCTGCATTCACGCCCGTGGCAAACTGTAGACATCGCCGCCGCCGTCGAATTACGCAAATCGCTGCTCAATATTATCCTCCGTCAATCTGAAGCTGCTTTGCAGCAAAGCGAAGCCCGCTATCGCACTCTAGTAGCCAGTGCCCCTGTCGGCATTTTTCAAACCGACATTGCCGGAGACTGTTTATTTATCAATCAGCAAGGTCTGGAATTAATGGGCGCGTCACCAGCGGAAGTTTTGGGTCGAGGTTGGACAAACTCTATCCATCCCGACGATCGCCCGCGCGTATCTGTCGCCTGGGAGAGTACTGTCGTCTCGAAACATCGATTTGGGCTAGAGTATCGGATGATGACCCCCCAGGGGCAAGTAAACTGGGTCTATGGCAATGCGATCGCGATCGAGGATGAAGCTGGAAACATTACTGGCTATCTGGGCACTCTCACCGATATTACCGAGAAAAAGCGATTAGAGCAGCAATTTCTCCGCGCTCAACGCTTGGAAAGTTTGGGCACCCTCGCCAGCGGCATCGCTCACGATCTGAATAATGTGCTGACACCGATTGTCGGTGCTGCCCAGCTTTTACAAGTTACCCTCCCCACATTAGACGAGCGCAGTCAAAGACTACTGACGATGTTAGTCGAAAGTTCGCTACGCGGGAGTAGTTTAGTCAAACAAATTCTCACATTTGCGCGGGGAGTGGACGGTCAACGCACAGTATTAAAACTACAGCACATCCTCGTCGAAACGATCGATATTGCCCGCCAAACTTTTCCCAAATCGATCGAAATTAGCTTGAAT
>NZ_JANMZA010000240.1:0-2499 GCF_031382685.1 Chamaesiphon sp. OTE_8_metabat_110
TAGTGGTGCAATCTCCTCTATTATTGGCTACTCGAATTGGGAGTTTGAGTTTAGTGGGGTGGCGAATTTTTGGTTCGATCGTGCGCTCTTTGTTAGCAAGAACTGGAGCTGGAGAGGTACGATTGAGAGGGTAAAAATTAAAAGCACTATTCTGGTTATTTTGAGCCAGATAATTACAATGTTCGTGAAGATCGAGGGTGGCATCCTCATGAATTAAAATGCGAAGATTCACGATTGAGGTGGAAGGCTGTCGATTAATTGTTGCCGTTGCTGCTGCCACCATTCGTCTGTAGCTTCGACTGTCCGATTTTTCCCAAGTGTGGATTTCAGCAGGACATTAACTTTCTGTTTAGCTTGACGTTCTTGCTCTTGTTCGACCAACGCCGTTAGAAACTCATCGGGAGTACTATATGTACCACTAGAAATCTGCCGATCTATATAATCCTTGACTGCTTCGGGTAAAGCGATCGTGAGATAGGTCATGGGTTCAAAGGTTGAATCGGATTAATTGAATTATAACTTATGACTTAGTTGCTGGGTGGATATCGATCTCCGTCTAGGTTTCAGGAAATTCTAATCCGATCGATTAGCGATCGATCTCAGCGATTGAGATTACCGACCGTAGGCTATGCCAACGAGTGCATGAATAGCGATTCCAGAAAAATCTGAAATCATTTCTCCGTCAGGATTTGCTTGTGGGCTGGCTATCAAAATTAGACCGTCTCCAAAAAAATTCTAGTCAATCTTGTCTGATAAAACTTTAACTCAGACCTCCATCCCAAGATCGACATTAGTATCGGCACTACTATAGGCAGTAAAAGACCTATCACACTGAAAAGCAAATAAAAAATACTCGTGAAATTTAATTGAAAGAAATTCAATTGTGTCGTTATTGTAGATGTCTGTTTTAAGATAACATCATATAAGAAAAAAGTATAAAACGGTACAAGGAAAATAATCATGGGAACAGGATTCATTATTACATGAATGTCAGTTCCTTCAGGTACTTCTCTAAATCTCCCACTGATAGTTGTTATGGGCGAGCCTCCGCCATATACGCGAGACAGCTTGAAACCATTCTCGGTTACTCGTCCTCGAAGAGAAGCATAAAACACAAGGTTTGTTCGTTCATTAGTTGAAGTTTCAGTTTCACCTGTCAATTTTTGGCGGGCTACTGAAATAGAGTCTTTTGTTTGAATCGTAAAAGTGTTGGATATCATAATACCGCTAAATTATCTATTGTTTGATAACAACTTCATTGAGTTATACCGAACCTCTGGCGATCGAGACGGATATATTCTTTCCACTTAGAGTACCCAAATATGACAACATCTCAATCGAGTCAGGCTTTTTACCGATCGATCGTTACTAGGTATCAAAAAGGAACGATCGAGTAGGGGAGAATTTACTTCGCCGTTAAATCGATCGATAATATAAATTAGATGTTTATCTACCACTCGCTTATGCAACCGCCCCACGCCGCCAAGCTAGCTCACCAGATCGAGATTCACGGAGACACGATCGTCGATGACTATTTCTGGTTGCGCGATCGAGATAATCCGCAGGTGATGGAATATCTCAAAGCTGAGAATGACTACACAGAGCAAGTATTACAGCCACACGCCGAACTGCGGGAGAGTTTATTTCAAGAGCTAAAAGCGCGAGTCAAGGAAGACGATAACAGCGTCCCCGTCAAAAAAGATGGTTATTACTATTACTCCAGAGTGGCGGCGGGGCAGCAATACAGCATTCATTGTCGCAAAATCGGCGATCTCGATAGTCCTGAAGAACTCATCTTGGATGAAAATCGACTGGCTGAAGGGAAACCTTATTTTCAGCTCGGCACATTTAGTATCAGTCCCAATCATCAACTCCTGGCGTATGCTGAAGATACAGATGGCTCGGAGACATATACACTGCGGATTAAAAATCTGGAAACGGGCGAGCTATTACCTGAATCGATTGCGAATACTTACTACTCGCTAGAGTGGGTAAATGATAATCGGACTTTTTATTACACCGTTTTGGATGAGAATTTGCGCCCTTATCGGCTGTATCGGCATACATTGGGCGAGTCAATTGACAGCGATGAGCTAATCTACGAAGAACAGGATTCGCAGTTTTTTGTCGGTTGTGACAAGTCCCGCGACGATCGATATATCTTCCTGACAACTGGCGGTAAGATTACCAGCGAACAATATTTCGTCTCAGCCGACGATCCGCGCGGTACATTTTCGATCGTCACACCCCGTCAGAAGGGGCATGAATACAGCGTCAGCCATCATGATGGCTATTTTTACATTCTCACCAATGACAACGCCCAGAACTTCCGCATCATGCGGACGCTGGTGTCGCAACCACAGCAACAGTATTGGGAAGAATATATTCCTCACGATCCCGATCGATTAATTGAAGGAATTGATGAGTTTAAAGATTACTTGATTATTAGCGAACGCTATCAAGGTTTAGGGCAATTACGGGCGATTCTCGTGCCGAAAG
>NZ_JANMZA010000242.1:0-3995 GCF_031382685.1 Chamaesiphon sp. OTE_8_metabat_110
GCGACTAAAGTGCGGTGCTAACAACTCAAGTCTGTTAAAACAGACTCAGAAGAATCTATCAGTTTGTTACAGACTTGAGCTGTTAGCCTGGGGATTAATCCCCAGGCGGTTAGAGAGCGGAGCCAAAAATTAGCAAGCGGAGATCCTTAGAGGCTGTTTGAAAAGGGTCGGCTGAGGTAATAAAAACTACTTGAGCCATTTACAAAGTCGCCCAAACACCTATTCTCTCGTAGGAGATATGCGGTATCTGAGGTATCAAAAAGCGTTAAGGAAAACTTTTCAAACAGCCTCTTAGGCTTAACTCACGTTATTCAACTTTCCACTAATTCAATACCCATTTGCTGCCAAAAAATCAGGAGTAATTATCTCCCGCTCTCTCGATCGATCATGTTGCGGTAACAGCAACTTTTCGACGTATTTACCTAAAATATCTGCTTCCAAATTTACCCACTCATTTGGTTGAAGCTGGGCGAGATTTGTTTGCGAGTATGTATGCGGAATTACTGCAACAGTAAACCACTCACCATCAGGCGCACAATCGGCGATCGTCAAACTTACTCCATTGACAGCAATACTTCCTTTAGAGACTAAATAACGACTTACATAATGCGACCATTGCTCGGTCATTGCCTCCGGGGCAGCAAAACGCATTTCCCAGGAAGTGGCAGTAGCCCGACTTGAGACTAGTCTTCCGATTCCGTCGATATGCCCCGTGACAAAATGACCGCCAATTTTGCCCCCAACTCGCAAAGATGTTTCCAAATTTGCATAAGTTGAAGTGCGATCTCTTTGCCCGATCGTTGTACGATCTATAGTCTCCGGTGAGACAGTCACAATAAATCCCTGTGGTAATATTTCTTCGACTGTTAAACATGCCCCATCTACGGCTACACTATCACCAATAGTCAAATCGGTTAGAATAAGCATCGCATCTGAAAATTCACATGTAACTTCCAGCCTGTCCTCGGTCAAAAGGCGTAAATTTCCCAGCGATTGAACTAGTCCTGTAAACATCTATTTTCAGTCAAAGTACTATTCGCGATCGAGTATTTTGTAGGTCATCCTTGATACATACCAGCACGGTGGCGGCAAAGCTCAGGCTTGTTAAACTAATCTACGTTGGTTCTTATTTTAAACTCTAACGTCCGTAGCCACTTAAAGTCGGTAAATCGATCTCGCATCCATCCATCCCCAGCGCAATGAAAGTAGCAAGTGTCACATCAGACACGATATGTTAACATTTCAACCGCTCGCGCCTTAAACCACCCACATCAACAACTATCTGTAGGAAACCATCATGATCGAAATGAAAGTAGCGGGGATTGCCTTGGACGCTGTATCTCGGAGTCCGATCGTTTTACTTAAAGATGCTTCAGATCGTCGCGCTCTACCAATTTATATCTCCCAAGAACAGGCTAAAGCAATTGTTAGTGCTTTGGAGAAGCAGACGCCCCCAAGACCTTTTACTCACGATCTGATGGTTAACATCTTTAATAGCTGCGATCTGAAGGTCGAGCGGATCGCGATTAATTCGCTGCAAGATAATACTTTCTACGCATCGATCGCGATTAATGACAACGGTCAGATCAGGGAAATCGATGCTCGTCCTAGCGATGCAATTGCGATCGCCATCCGCACCAAAGCCCCAATTTGGGTCATCGAAGAAGTCATTGCCGATGCTTCGATTCCGGTAGATCGCGATGCTGACGAGCAAGAACGTCAAGCTTTCCGCAGCTTTGTCTCCAATCTCCGCCCTGACGATCTGATTCGCAAAGGTGGCTATGCGGGTTAGGCTTTAGGGGTTAGGCTTTGGGTTTTAGGCTTGGGGTTAGAGATATCGATCTGTTTCCCGGCTTTGAGAGAATAGCTACTGAGTGAGTGGGTAGACAGGAGTGCAAGATCTGCGATCTGATGCACTCCAATTATCAACGATCGATCTAAACCAGAGCAGGAACGGGAACGCTCAGATTGGGGTAGAGTGGGAAGCTTTCACACAAAGTCGCAATCCGACGGATACAATTTTGGGCTACTTTATCATCTTCGGGATTAAGTAATCGATCGGCGATGATATTGGCAATTTCGACAAACTCAGTCGTACCCATGCCGCGAGTAGTCATCGCTGGCGAACCCAATCGCAAGCCACTAGTGACGAAGGGAGATTCTGGATCGAATGGTACGGTGTTTTTATTAGCAGTAATATTGACATCGCTGACTAATAAATCTGCCTGTTTGCCAGTCATCCCGATGGATCGCAGATCGACTAACATCAGGTGGTTGTCAGTCCCACCAGAAACGATTTTGAAGCCCCGTTGTTGGAGCTGACCCGATAAGGCTTGGGCATTGGCAATAACGTTGCCGCAATAGGTCTTAAAGGCGGGCTGGAGCGCTTCGCCGAAGGCGACAGCTTTACCAGCAATCACGTGTTCGAGGGGGCCACCTTGACTGCCAGGGAAGACCGACTTATCGAGCTTTTTGCCCAGTTCGGCATCGCGAGTCATAATCAAACCACCACGTGGCCCTCTGAGGGTTTTGTGAGTAGTAGTAGTCACGACATCACAGTACGGTAAGGGGTTGGGATGATGTCCTGTGGCGACTAGTCCAGCGATGTGGGCGATGTCTGCCATCAGGAAAGCACCGACTTCATCGGCGATTTCGCGGAATTTAGCAAAGTCAATAATCCGGGGATAGGCAGAATAACCGCAAATCAATAATTTAGGACGATATTGTTTCGCCAAGTCCCGAATCATGTCGTAGTCGAGCTGCTCGGTTTCCTTGCTGACGCCGTAGTGCTGGACATCAAACCATTTGCCCGAAAAATTCACTGGCGAACCGTGGGTAAGATGTCCGCCGTGGGAGAGATCCATCCCCATGATTTTGTCCCCAGGATTGAGGAGCGTCAGGAAGACAGCAAAGTTTGCTTGTGCGCCTGAGTGCGGTTGGACATTCGCCGCCGCTGCACCAAATAACTGCTTGACACGATCGATCGCGATTTGCTCGATCTCATCGACAAATTCGCAGCCACCATAATAACGCTTGCTGGGTAAACCTTCAGCATATTTATTCGTCAGTACCGAACCCTGTGCTGCCATCACCGCCGCTGAGGTGAAGTTCTCACTAGCAATCAGTTCGAGGTGGCTCCGTTGACGACCTAGCTCGGCACCGATTAAACTCGCGATCGCTGGATCTGCTTCTTGTAGAAATTCTAAGTTAGTTTTTGCCATGTCTAGTCTGATTGGAATGAGTTGGGGATTGCTAAATCGATGTGGTGTCCCAAACTATCGATTATAACTAATGGAACTCGATCGCGTTGCGGCTGCCGCTGGTAATTTGCCAATAATTACCAAAAATTCGCCTTTGGCATGACTCGATACTGTTTACTCTCAATTGCAGCATCTATAATCGCGCCAAGCCCAGACTAGACTAAATTGCGGCTCGAATCTCACCCTCGATCGTCAATATTCGTGACAATCTCAGGAGTGTAGTTTAGGCTTGATAAAATCGATCGTATGGATTATTGTCCTTAACCAATCTCCAGTTCGATCGGCTCCTGTTCGCTCGCGATCTGCCGAGGCGCTCAACCTAGCGGAATTCGATCTAATTCTCAAATAAATTTCGTTCGTACCTAGCCCAAATATCAGGGGGATGGATGTTAGTAATCATTATCAACGATCGAGTTATTGCTCCAGAGCGAGTCTGTCAAGCCTGTCTGATGGCCGATCGTGACGGTCAACCGCGCTGGCAACAAGGTAAACTCGGTTGCGGTCGCCTCGTCCGCACTCTCAACTTTTGCAGCGAACCCCAGTCGGATGCTTATGAGTGTCAGATGGGATTTAGGTTGATGGATCTTGAGTGAATAGTGGATAGTGAATAGTGGATAGTGGATTTAGAAGTTGGCTGTGCCAGTTTAATTAGTGGATAGTGAATAGTGCTTGATGAATTTTGAAGTTGGCTGTGCCAATGCTCGGTAGATGCGTCTAATGTGCCATCGGCAAGCT
>NZ_JANMZA010000243.1:0-8877 GCF_031382685.1 Chamaesiphon sp. OTE_8_metabat_110
AGCTTGCCGATGGCACATTAGACGCATCTACCGAGCATTGGCACAGCCAACTTCAAAATTCATCAAGCACTATTCACTATCCACTAATTAAACTGGCACAGCCAACTTCTAAATCCACTATCCACTATTCACTATCCACTAATTAAACTGCTGACTCAAAGCCACCGGATTATGGACGGTAATTTTTTTCTTCTGGATCGAAATTACCTGATTGTCTTCATCGCGGAGATCTCCGAGTAGGCGGGTGACGGTGACGCGGGTAGAGCCGATGGCTTCGGCGATCGCTTGGTGTGATAACTTGAGATCGATCGTGATGCCGTTGCCGTTGGGGATGCCAAAGTCCCTACACAAGATCAGCAAGAAACTCGCCAGTCTCGATCCCATGTCTCGATGTGCGAGAGTTTCGATCATCATTTCGGTTTGGAGAATCCGCGATGATAGACCTCTGAGCATGATCCAAGAGAGTTCGGGATTGTCTTTGAGTGCTTTTTCAAACTGCTCGATCGAGACTGATAATAATTCTACTGGGGTAAAGGCTACAGCATGATAAAACCTGTCGGACTTGTTCCCCGTAATCAGCGATAACACTCCAAAGACGCTATTTTCGCGCAGTAAAGCCACAGTAATCTCTTCTCCGGCTTCGTAGACGCGCGAGAGCTTGACGGCACCTTTGGTGAGGAAATAGACGCGTTCGGCAGGATCGCCAGGGAAAAAAATAGTTTTATTGCGATCGAATGTTTCGAGTACTGGCGGAAAGTCACCTCCAGCCAGTTGCTGAAAGACGCTAGCGATCGGTTTATCTTGCATCATGACCATCTTAGATTTACACTCACTTAAAATAATTGGACTCACAATTTCAGATTTGGGCAGAGTGAAAACCTTGATGACTAGAGATCTACAGATTTTATCTAGCCAAGCCGAGCGGGTACTTCCTCACATCCAGACTATCAAATTTGTTTGACAGTGATACAGATTACTTAATCTGACTTGCCAATAGTTTTTTGTATCGTAGACTACTAAGCCCCCACAGATGGGCGGTTGCTGGCGTTGGCGTAGCCTCCGCTTTGCGGAATCGAAACCGCGATAACTGGCAACTACGATCGGCTAACTGATATCATGAGCCGTGCGAGTTAAGATGGAATAAAATTATCGTGTTAAATTTAAGCGGCAAAAACGCGCTAGTAACTGGAATCGCCAATAATCGTTCGATTGCGTGGGGGATCGCCCAACAACTTCACGCTGCTGGAGCCAATATCGGGATTACTTATCTCCCTGACGAGAAAGGGAAGATGGAACGCAAAGTTGAAGAATTAGTTGCCCCCCTCAACCCGAGCATTTATCTGCCGCTCAACGTGCAAGATGATGCCCAAATCGATCGGACTTTTGCCGAAGTTGGCGAAAAATGGGGCCGGGTAGATATCTTAATTCATTGTCTAGCATTTGCGAATAAAGAGGATCTTTCTGGCGATTTTAGCAAGACTTCTCGGGCTGGATTCGCACAGGCGATGGATATTAGTACTTATTCGCTGACGCGCCTCGCTGGTGCTGCCAAACCCTTGATGACTGCGGGGGGCAGCATTGTCACGCTCACCTATCTGGGTGGTGTAAAGGTAATTCCTAACTACAATGTGATGGGAATTGCCAAATCTGGCTTGGAAATGAGCGTCCGCTATCTAGCTTCCGAAC
Source organism: Chamaesiphon sp. OTE_8_metabat_110 (assembly GCF_031382685.1). NCBI lineage: Bacteria > Bacillati > Cyanobacteriota > Cyanophyceae > Gomontiellales > Chamaesiphonaceae > Chamaesiphon > Chamaesiphon sp. OTE_8_metabat_110. The sequence goes on from NZ_JANMZA010000243.1 coordinate 1,687, forward strand.
TCGGTCCCGATAATATCCGCGTCAATGGCATCTCGGCTGGGCCGATTCGGACATTAGCATCTTCGGCTGTCGGCGGGATCTTGGATATGATCCATCATGTCGAGAAGGTAGCACCACTACGGCGAACTGTGACACAAACGGAGGTCGGTAATACCGCTGCTTTCTTGTGTAGCGATCTGGCTAGTGGTATCACTGGGCAAATCGTCTATGTCGATGCAGGTTACGAGACAATCGGGATGTAATTAATTAATAATTAATAATTAATAATTGAGTTTTTGGACTCGGTTGTTTTTCCCGTTCATAAAAATGCACCAAGCACAATTCACCTAAAAGGCGGGGGATTTAAACCCCTACTTTTTGCTAATTGGTGGGGTACCCATTTGGGTACCCATTCCAATATCCCCCAGCCTCCCAACTCCCAACTCCCAACTCCCATCTCCCTTCACTGCGCTTTTAATTTACTGACCTTCAGCCTGAACTTACCACTACTAGTTTCACCAAAACCTTGAACGCGGATAATATATGTCCCAGATTCTTTGATTCTCATAAACAATAAAGAGTTACTAGTTCCATCAGGGCCATCATCATTTTTACCGATACTTTTGGCTTCGGAATTTAGGAGATTGATAACTGTATCGAAAGCTTCTGAAGTCAGATCGATCGCGAGTTGGTCGCCTGCAACTAGTTGAATTTTATAATCTCGGGCAAAACCACCATCACCTGTCGGAATATCGCGTTCGGACAAAATATCTTCGACTTCACCGCTAGGTGGTAGCTGCACGGGCACGTACACAAAAGCATATTTACTTACTTGGATGGGAGTTGGTTCGACCGCCGTGCGGGGAATCGCTTTAGTGCGATCGCCCAAGACTGTAAAAGTGGAGATAATAGCGAGTGATAAGTAGTGATAGCCAAATCTTTGAAATCCGAGCATGGTTAAGTCTTTAAATGGTCGATCGGGGTAGTCTTGAATTCGAGATACGAGCGCATTATTAACGTGAATTCGATCTGTGAGTCCGATCGGTAAAGCTATGAATTAGCAGACAAACAATACCGACATTGATTGAAATGTCTGCCCAGTTAAAGATAGCAAAATTAATAATTCTCAGATCGATAAAATCGACTACAGAACCACCAAAAAACAATCGATCGATCCCATTGCCTGCGGCACCTGCCAAGATCGCGCCCAAGCCGACCTGCTCCCAAATACTATTAAAGTTTCTAAAAATACCGATCGCGACCAAAATTGCACTGACAATTAGTGACAGCCAACCCAGCCACGGCTGTCCTTCTAGCATACTAAAGGCAGCACCATAATTGCGGATATAGGTAAAGTGAAAAACATTTGGGATAATTGGGAATGATGTCCGCTCGATTTGAAGATAATTAACGATCGCCCTTTTAGTAACCATATCGATAATAATATTGGCGATCGCCACGATCCAAAAATAATAATTTATAATTCTCATCTAATCGATTGCTAATAAAACATGATTTTTCTAAGGATAAAGGCAGTTAATGTCGCAGCACATCCTAACGCTAAATGACTTATAAAAGGATAAACCGAATAAACTACAATCATCTCTCCTAATTTAAAGCCGCCTAGTTGCTGCCAGTTAACTAATTGAAATATTCCTAGATAAATAATTCCGATCGCATGAATTGTGATGATTCCACACAGGCAACTCAAACCTAAAGCTTCTAGTGACGGCGTGGAAATAATTCGACTCAAATTTTGGCGATCGATACTTCCTTTAGCACGTTTAAATGCCAGTTGTCCGCAGACCCACGCACCAGGGATAAATGCGAGTAAATATCCAAAAGCGGGCTTTTGAAAATACTCGATTCCCCCACCATCATTGAAAACTTGCAACCACAATAATCCTAACAATAAGTAAGCAACTTGAGTTAATACACCAGCCGTTCTACCACCCAGGCAACTTACTAATAATACAGCGCCAACTTGACACTTAAACCCTAATGGATGAGTAGTAACACCATTACTCAGCCATTGCCACGGCGAACTAGTCACATGAGCGGGCACAAAGTTTGCGCCGATCGTTAGAAACAAGCCAACAATCGTCCACATTAAAATATAAGGACGAGAAACTTTAGTCATGTTAAGGAGATCGAACGGTGGTAACGTAGGTTAACTACGTTAATCGTTGTCGATCGATTGTAAATAGTCAACCCCAGGGTCGCGATTGCTTACGCTGTACTCTCTCGACCCATTAGTGATTCCACCATTTGCGATCGGATTCGCGCTAGGATGGACATTAGTTTTGGAGTTTTAGATTTTTAAGTTATAAATTATGTTAAAGCGTCTGTGGTCGCAGTTATTTGCGTTGGTGCTAGTTGTCGTCGTTGGTTTAGCTGGCTGTTCTGCCAGCCCTGGGGGACTAGTTGGTAATTATCGTCAGGATACAATGACCGTCCTCAATAGTATGAAAGCAGTATTAGAATTGCCAGATGACTCTCCAGACAAAGCAGCAGCACAGTCCCTGGCGCGGCTGAATATCAATGATTTTGCAGCACGTTACCGTCAAGATCCAGCATTGACCAAATTGAGTTCGTTCACGAGTATGCGGACGGCGCTAAACTCGCTAGCAGCCCACTACGCAGCTTATCCCAATCGCCCCCTGCCAGAAAAACTCAAAACCAGTTTAGAGCAAAAGTTTAAGCAAATCGAGTTAGCATTACAACGTAATGCGTAAATGTTGGGTTGGAGATTCGGTCTGACAGTACGATCGGTAGTAGTAGCATCACCAAAGTGTCCGCACTAGTAGTCTACGGCTTAAATCTAGTTACTATTTCGGGAAGAGATGGGAGGATCTCAACAGAGACTGAATTTGTGCCGCCTATAATTAGCTCAATAGTGACAGAGGCTGGCTATGTCTAATTTTGCGACGCTGGAACTTTTTGGCAAAATCACCTGTCCTAACCAAAAGAGTTGAAGGAGATGTCGATCGTTAGATCGACTTCTCCTTTATCTGTCAGAAGATGCCCTATTTTACTTGAGACCCGCGATCGATACTATGGATTGTACGCTACACCAAAATCTTCTTTGCTCCAACGGGAGCTGGTATCGTCACCAATTGCCTCAAAAGTTATTATTAGCGGTCTGCCTTACCAGCAGCTTCCTCACTCAAGGTTCCTACGCGCAGCCCAGCTTAGCCCAAGCTCCCGATAATTATTGCCAGATTCCCCCAGCCGAAGTCAGCGCCAAAAATGTCTTACGATTGGCTGCCCAAAAAGGAGATCCTAGCAGTAAGCGCAAATACAGTGAAATCGTCCAGAGACATTCAGCCTATGTCGAACAGTGTCGGCAGAAAAGTTGGCTCAAGAACCAGGCGATTTGGGTGCGCCTCTATCCCTGCGATGTCCGTCCTGGTTCTTTGGAAGAAATATTCGATCGAATGGTCAACAAAGGCTATAACCGGGTGTATGTAGCCACCTTCTATGGTAAAGCACTACTGCCACGCGCTAGCAATCGGACAGTCTGGAATTCAGTGTTGACCACGCGTGGTACTGAAAAAACAGATTTACTCGCAGATGCCATCACACGCGGACGCGAACGCGGTTTAAAAGTCTATGCCTGGATGTATAGTCTCAATTTCGGGCCAGAATATGGTGTCACACCCGAAGGACAATCGGCAGTCGCCCTCAATGGACGCGGCGAAACGACGCTATTTGCTGGGGAAGAAGGTTTTCAAAAAGCGACCGATGGGAATCCTGGCTCGGTATTGTTTGTCGATCCTTACAGCAATCGCGCTAGAACGGATTACGAACAGATCGTTCGCGAAGTAATCCTGCGGAAACCCGATGGCATCCTCTTTGATTATATTCGCTTCCCACGCGGTCAAGGCGGACAGTCGATCGCCAGCCAAGTTAAAGACCTGTGGATTTATGGTGATGAATCGCGCAAAACTCTCGCCGCCCTAGCGCAAAATAGGAAAGGGGCAGACTTAATCGAGCGATTTTTGACTAACGGGACGATTACGATTAACGACCTCAAGGAAGTAGACAAACTTTACCCCAATGAATCCCCCCTATGGCAAGGTCGCACCCCCCTATCGGGCGAAGCGAGCATGTCCTATGAAGAGAAATTCCCCTGGATTGAATGGGACTTGTGGCAACTTGCCCTCGCTCATGCCAGTGAAGGTGTCGTCAATTTTCTTCAGCGTGCCGCAGCACCCGTCGAACAGCAACAAATTAGATCGGGGGCGGTATTTTTCCCCGAAGCCAACCAACCCGTCGGTAGGAGAGGCTACGATTCGCGGCTCCAGCCTTGGGATCGATTTACGACTAATGAATGGCACCCGATGGCTTATGCCACCTGCAATCGCAGTGATTGTATCGTCAACCAAGTCAAGCGCGTACTGAACTTTGCCCCTGCGCGGACGGATGTCGTTCCCGCCTTGGCGGGAAATTGGGGCAAAGTCAGTGAAGGTCGCCCCTCGCTAGAGGCGCAAATGGATGGGATTCACCGCGCTCTCCCGCAGATTCATTCAATTAGCCACTTTGCTTTTTCATGGCAAGAACCAGAGTTAGACTACTATCGCAGTTCGTGTCAGCTTAAATAAATTTGAACCAAAATAATTTATGAATATCCAAAAAAGTAGAAAGTAGAAAGTAGTAGAAAGTCGGGTGGGCACTGCCCACCATCAGGGTTTCAAATGATTCTAGTATTTAAAATAAATATGTTTATCTACTTAATGATAAGATTACGTCAAAATATTACCGATCGATAAAAGATCTAGTCTAGTTACTCATAATTTAAGTCAGCGATCGTCACGTCCGGTGGCCACTACGGCAACACCATAAACATGAAGATCGAGCGCTCGTAAGGCTAATGCTGCCGATCGCACAGTAGCGCCAGTCGTATAGATATCATCAATTAATAGAACTAAATCGCTAGATTTTACAGACGCACGATCGAGCGCAAAAGCATCGGCGACATTTTCTTGACGAGCCAATTTTGATAAGCCAAACTGAGCTACTGTCGGGCGAGTCCGTTGCAAACTGAGATCTAATTTAGCACCAGTCGCGCGACAGAAACTGCTGGCAATTAGTTCAGCTTGATTGAAACCTCTGCTCGTAAGTTTATCGGGATGGAGGGGAATGGGCATCGCTATTAAGTTAGTTATATTAGCTTGTGGTAAGGATTTTTGCCAACTGGCAGCCAGCCATTCTCCGTATATATTACCGATCGCGCGATTGCCGTCATATTTTAATTTCCCGATCGATCTTTTCACCGCACCCTCATATTTTCCCCAAGCAAATAGTGGTAGGTCGCCTTGCCAATATCGAGCGGCATCGAGTAATTGGGACTCAGTTAGTTGCCGCTCGCAGTATTTACACAAGACATCTCCAGATGGGCGATCGCACAGCGGACAATTTGGCTTGAGAAAGAGATTTAGGGCGCTATTTTTGAAGTTAATTAGGGATGATTGCCAGGGAAGAGTCACGATCGCAATTTAGATAGAATACAAAAATTTTTCACGAATTAGCTCGATTTGAAGATCGGCAATTAGTTCGGGAAGATCGCTCGATTCGTCGATCGAACTCGCTTGCAGGCATTGAGTTAGCTCGCGTGCCAGGTGCGGGGCATTTGGATGCACAAAGATCGAGACATGATCGCCAGGAACCTCGATCGTCTCGACACCGAGTTGTGCTAAGTCCTCCCATCCCGCTGCGAGGGAGACCGTATTGACGCCGTAACCAGCTTTGAATAACGTAATCTTACCAGGATAAGGAGCGGGTTGGTAATATTCTAATGCCCGTTCGTTCGTCGCCAAAGTGCGAGCGAATTGTTGTTGATTTGACGTCAAGTTTAGTCGTTCGCGTACTTCGACTTCGCTCAGCACAAGTAGCGTCCGCTTTGCGGAATCGGCGTGCAGTAATTCTTGAATTTTTTGCCGAATATTTCCAATCTTACTCCGATATGAGATGACTTGATTGATGACTTTATCATAAACAAATCGACTGCCATACTTACAAAAAAGTTGCCAGATTCGAGCGAGCTGCGCCGACCTCGACAGCTCATTATCTATCCCAAGTGCTGGCGTGTCAAAGATTGCTAACATCGCAACTTTTTCGCCTTGTTTATCAAGTTGCTGAGCCATTTCATAAGCAATATGACCGCCGAATGAAAATCCACCCAAATAATAAGGGCCGTGAGGTTGAACCGAGCGGATTTCCCACAGATAATAAGCCGCAATTTCTTCAATTGTGGTAAACGATAGTAAGTTATTATCTAAATCGTAGGGTTGGATGCCATAAAATGGTTGCTCTGGATCTAAAAATTGGATTAATGATTTATAAAATAGCAAGCATGGGTCGAGTGAATGAACGCAGAAAAATGGCGATCGCGAACCATACGGTTGAATCGGCACTAAACTAGATGATATGTTGGCTTGCGAGGAGCTATTGAGGTGTTCGGCTAACTGCGCTACTGTCGGCGATCGCACTAAAATTGCTAATGGTAATTGCACTTTCAATCGCTGGTGAATCTTTGTACATAATTGAATCGCCAGTAATGAATGACCACCTAATTCAAAGAAGTTATCATTAATACCGATGCACTCGATCTTTAATACTTCTCGCCAAATAGCGATGAGAATTTCTTCAAGGGTATTTCTCGGCACTGTAACCTTAGAAGGGCTATCGGGATTGTTTAGGTTCAGTAGCGCCCGTCGATCGACTTTACCATTTGGTGTGAGGGGCAATTCCTGGAGCGTCACAATGTGATTGGGTACCATATATGCTGGTAATTGCTCGGATAGATAGTTACGAATATTTTTACTACTCACTGGTGACTCGGTATCGATCCGAATTTGCCCATTGGGAAATAGCTGCTGGTAAAACTGGTTAGAAGCTATCGATTGTTGATGATGGAATGAGTCGTATCGAAAAGGAAAGACCGCACCATTTCTACAGATTAATCTGCCGACAACTTGGTAATCAGGATTGATATCGTTATCACTCAACCAACTCCGGCAAGTAGCCTCGATCCGATCGCCCGCATCGACATCAATTCCTGGATTGAAAATGGGAAAATAAACGGGTAGCCAAGAATACTCTCGCTCTAAATTATCGATAACGATCTCAGGAGCGGTATATAAGTTCAGCCATAATAATAAGCCATCTAATCGCGCCGACTTAGCAATAGTTAAAGTGATTTCATTGCTA
>NZ_JANMZA010000255.1:0-3691 GCF_031382685.1 Chamaesiphon sp. OTE_8_metabat_110
CTGCCGCCCGGACCTATCGCGTCGCCAGGCACGGCGAGCATTGCAGCGGCGGTGCAGCCCGCTGATTCGGATGTGATGTTTTTTGTTGCGTTCCCCGACGGGCATTCGCAGTTCACGCGCACCTTTGCCGAACACTCCGCAGCCGTGAAGGTCGCGCATGCCGCGCGTGACTCGGCCGCAGTCAAGCACTGATCACCTGACTGCCTGATCGTCCACACGCACTCCCGGGACATGCTCGAACCAGACGATGTGCGATTCCGGCTGATGGCGATCACGGATGATCTGCGGGACCACATCGACGGTCTGGTGGCGCGCGCATGTGCGGCGGAGCGTGGCGGGGCGACGATGCTGCTGGTGCGGCTCAAGCATGCCGACGCCCGCACGCTGGCGGAGGTCGGACGCGCGCTCGTGACAACGCTGCAGGTCCCGGTGTTGATCAGTGAGCGCCTCGATGTCGCGCTGGCGTGCGGCGCGGCAGGTGTGCACCTGAACGCCGCCAGTGTCCCGGTGATGGCCGTACGTCCGCATGTGCCGGAGGGATTTCTGATCGGCGGGTCGATTTCATCGCTGGCCGACGTCGAGCGTGCCCTAGACGCGGACTTCGTGACGATCGGCCCGGTGTACGGTGCCGGTGCCGCGGCACTTGGCGCGGACGGGTTTCGCGAGCTCGCGAATGCGTGCGGTCGGCCCGGCATCGCGATTGGTGGTATCGACACATCGACAGTGGCAGAGATTGCGGCAGCCGGTGCCAGTGGGATCGCAGTGATTCGCGCGGTGCTTGGCTCGGCGGATGAAAATAACATTACTAGCACTTTTGCCTCTTGTCCTATCTGCATGTTCTACAGTATCGACACTCACAGAGAAACCTGCGATCTCGTTGGAGGAATTCAACCAACTTCAGAACGGGATAACAATAGAGCAAGCTGAGAAAATAGTTGGCGCAAAGTCTGTTGTTTTCAGCGAATCCAAAGTGGGCAATGTAGAGATAAGAATTGTACAGTGGGCAAATAATGGTGGAATATCTAACGCCAATGCAACCTTTCAAAATGGCAAACTAATGGGCAAGGCGCAATTTGGGCTGAAGTAACAAGTAAAGAGTAGAAGAGTAGGGTGGGCAGTTCCCATCCATCTAGATTTGAGGCATTATCTATCCGCTTGATATTTGTACCAATTAACTTAAATGCTACCTTTGATACCATCTAGTTTCTGCTTAAGGATTACTTCCATTTCTCGCAAATCTTCATCTGTCTGGGGAAATTTATATGTGGGACTAGTTGGATTTCCCTTGTGAATCAAAGCCTCGATCGCGTCATCATCTTCTCGATGCTGTAAGATATAATCTCTAATCTCTTGGCGAGTCATCGTATCGAAGTTAGGCTTCATCATTATTAAACCTCCATTGTTACTAGATATTAAGTTAAATTTTTACTCGATCGTGTCCCAACCCCAAACTTGTTTGCGACAATCTAGACAGAATCGATTGGTAGACTGGGACTAAGGGATAGATATATATGAAACTAGCTTATTGGATGTACGCTGCTCCCGCTCACATTGGGACTTTGCGGGTGGCGACTTCGTTTAAAAACGTCCATGCGATCATGCACGCGCCGATCGGGGATGATTATTTTAACGTCATGCGATCGATGCTGTCGCGGGAACGGGACTTTACGCCAGTGACGACTAGTGTAGTCGATCGACATGTGCTTTCGCGCGGTTCTCAGGAAAAGGTGGTCGATAATATCACTCGCAAGGATGCCGAGGAGCATCCAGATTTGATCGTCCTCACGCCGACTTGTACGTCAAGTATCCTCCAAGAAGATCTTGCCAACTTCGTTCAACGTGCATCGATGGAAGCTCAGGCTGATGTCTTGCTGGCTGATGTCAATCACTATCGCTTCAACGAGATGCAGGCTGCCGATCGCACTCTACAGCAGATCGTTCAGTTTTACATCGAGAAGGGACGCAAGAAGGGCGATTTAGTTACCGAGAAGACGGCGAAACCTTCGGTAAATATCATCGGGATTTCTACTCTGGCTTTCCATAATAACCACGACTGCACCGAACTCAAAAAGTTGATGGGTGAGTTGGGAATTACCATCAATGCAGTTATCCCCGAAGGCGCGACAGTTAGCGAACTCAAAAGTCTCCCCCAAGCCTGGTTTAACCTGGCTCCCTACCGCGAATTAGGGCCGATGACGACAGATTACCTTGCGGCTGAGTTTGGGATGCCCTGCGTCGATATTACCCCAATGGGCGTGGTCGAAACCGCCCGCTGTATTCGCAAGATTCAAACGATCCTGAATGCGGGTGGTGCGGATGTCAATTATGAAGGCTTTATCAACGAGCAAACCATCCACGTTTCCCAAGCAGCTTGGTTCTCACGATCGATCGATTGTCAGAATTTAACAGGTAAAAAAGCGGTAGTCTATGGTGATGCTACTCATGCCGCCGCAATTACCAAAATTCTCACCCGCGAGATGGGGATTCATGTCGTGTGGGCGGGGACTTTTTGTAAGCCCGATGAAGAATGGTTCCGTAAGGAAGTTGAAGGATATTGCGATGAGGTAATTATCTCCGACGATCATGGCTTAATTGGCGATCGGATTGCAAGTAGTGAGCCGTCGGCAATTTTTGGAACCCAAATGGAACGCCATGTCGGTAAACGTTTGAATATTCCCACGGGCGTAATTTCGGCACCCATTCACGTTCAGAATTTCCCGATCGGTTATAAGCCATTTTTGGGTTATGAAGGCACGAATCAAGTTGTCGATTTGATCTACAATTCCTTTACTTTAGGCATGGAAGATCACCTGTTAGAAATCTTCGGCGGACACGATACTAAGGAAGTAATTACTAAAGGTATTTCGGCTGATTCTGACTTAGGTTGGAATAAAGAAGCTCAAGCTGAACTGAATAAAGTTCCAGGTTTCGTGCGCGGTAAAGTCAAACGGAACACCGAGAAATTCGCACGCGATCGGGGTCAGGATGTAATTACTTTAGAAGTAATGTACGCAGCTAAAGAAGCTGTTGGTGCATAGGGAATTACCCCCCCAACCCCCCCTTATAAAGGGGGGGCTTTTCCAGACATCCCCTTTATAAGGGGATGGCTTTTCCGGCTCCCTCCCCTGTCTTGTCTCGCTTCCTTGCGCGGGGAACCCGCGCGGAGCGAGCCGCTTTATAAGGGGAGGGCTGGGGTGGGGTAAAGATCTACGCAGTAACTCTAAAATCTCAACAAATTCGATCGATGACGGAACTATACAATAAAACCTCCGAAAAAGATAAGCGACAATATCTTCGGAATAATATGCTGCCTGCCGAGCAACTAGTTTGGGCAAGATTGAAGGGTAGACAAGTAGAAGATTGCAAGTTCCGAAGACAATATAGTGTCGGTGCTTTTGTTATCGATTTCTATAGCGTTGAAATTAAACTAGCAATAGAAATTGATGGTGAAAGTCATTTTCGCGATGGTGCAGATGTTTACGATTTAGAGCGGCAGTCTTTAATTGAAGCTGCTAGAATTCAGTTTTTGAGATTTACGAATACGCAGGTATATGAAGAGTTGGATGCTGTAATTGAGTCGATTACACAGGTGATTTGTGCTTTGCGGAAATTACCCCACCCCAACCCTCCCCTTATAAAGGGGAGGGAGCAAGAAAAGCCCCCCTTTATAAGGGGGGTTGGGGGGTAATTC
>NZ_JANMZA010000277.1:0-11573 GCF_031382685.1 Chamaesiphon sp. OTE_8_metabat_110
GGGAGCATCCCACTTTTTATTCGATCGGGACAAGTAAACCTTTTGTACTAGTGGAAGGATTAAGGAATTTACCTCTAGATCGAGCAGATCGAGCATAATGCTGAGATAATTAAAGCGAGTAAATTCAAGGTAATGTGATGACACCAGAAGAACAACAAGCAATTGAAGCACACAGTCAAGCTATTGCCGAAATTTTGTATAGAAATACAGCAAAAGAGCAACTAACTAGTTTGGGGAAAATAGAAGAAGCGGTAAGAGATGCCATGCAAGAACATGTGATGCCAGGAGTGGGAGTTTTTTTATCAAAAGTGTCACAAGAGAAAGTGGTGGATACAAAAGACAAATCAAAAGTATAATTGGAGAACTAGTAATCACTAGCAATCAAGCTGAGAAGTTGGATCTAAAAAGTCACTCACAAATTAGTCCATACTTGGAAGCATGTTGTTTAAGAATAAGCGCATCAATTTCTTACGAAAGGACAGCAGAAGAAGTAGAATACCTCACGGGCATGAAGATCTCAAAAAGCGCGCAACAAAGGTTAATTCACAAACAGAAATTTCAATTGCCATCCGCTGAGTCACCAGTGTCAGAAGTGAGTGTAGATGGAGGGAATGTTCGAGTCCGAACACCAGAAGGAGAGGCGTGTAGCTGGAAAGGATACAAAGCAGCAGTCTTACACGATCGACAAGCAATTGCCAGCTCATTTCAGGAAAATGGGAGCATAATTAATTGGGTGAACAATCAAAATTTAGCACCAATTCTTACTTGCTTAGGAGATGGACATGATGGAGTTTGGAATGTTATTAAAGAATTTGCAACCGATCGTGAAAGAAGAGAGATTCTTGATTGGTTTCATTTAATGGAAAATCTCCATAAGATTGGAGGCTCTAATCAAAGATTATTCACAGCTAGAAGCCTATTATGGCGAGGAAAAGTTAATGAAACTATTGAATTATTTAGTGACTGTACTCTCAAACAAGCTGAGAATTTTTGTGCTTATTTAGAGAAACATCGTCACCGCATAATTAATTATGATTATTTTCAAGCCGAACAAATTTGTTCAATTGGCTCTGGCGCGATTGAATCTACAATTAAACAGATTGACCGTCGCACTAAAATATCTGGGGCACAGTGGAAATTTGAAAATGTTCCTCAAGTACTAGCCCATCGCTGTGCCTACCTTAACAGATTAATTAGCGATCGCTAAATAAAAAGTGGGATGCTCCCAATCGCAATTTGTATTCTGGAAAGTCTAGTTTATCGCTGGCGTTCATTAATAAAGCACCAACTTGAGTGCCATTTGGCAAGGTATAGTTGATGATACTTTGCAAATGTGTTGAGGTTTCCAAAGGGTAGAGCACCTTCTTTTTTTGGCTCAAGCCTTTATGCTTTATCTTTCTTAGTTCTCGCTTTGGCTTTTGAGATTTACTAATTTCCTTATTTTTCATAAATTGCAAATAAAATAAAGGATTTAAACCAGATGACAACCTAACGCTGAGATTAATTTATAGTCGTTGCTTTTTTCTAATTAAACGGGCTATCGATCGAGGAGTTAAATCTGAAAGTGGCGATCGATAATTCAGACATCCTCTGGTGTAATTTTTTGGTTCCCTGTTTCTTGCTAGGACATCAGCCATTCCATCCTTGAGAGAGAGTATGGCCGTGAAAAATAAAGTGACAAAAATAGCTGTAACGATGTTACCCGGAACTTTCAAATATCCTAGAAATAGACAAAAAACCACGATTAATGCCAAAACGATTGCGACATCGCGAGGAATGCCCATCATCTTCGCTCTGCGTCTCAATGCTCTATTGACTTCGATTTGCGTTTTTCTTTCCATATGACTAGGTGAAAACCGTTACAGCTATTAGATACTTAATTGAATTAAGCACCAGTAAATATAAAGTTGATAATTCTATCTGTCGCAATGACGAGAATTACCAGGACGATGATATTTAACATCGGTTTAACTATCCCAGAAAAGTTTTCTCGATCGTATTCCTGATATTCCAGATAAGCTTGCCAGATGACAATACCACCGACCATCAGTAGTACAGCCCAGGGAATTAGATTGACAATGGCAGTAAACAGAGTCGTAAATAGTGGGCCTGCGACTGGAAATCCAGCCATGATTGTGGTAATCTTGGTAGTCGATACTGTTACAAAAGCATCGTAGATTGGCGCAGCATTAGCTTTAGGAGCTAAGTTCCATCCCCAAATAATTGGAGAGAAACAGGAAATTAAGGCATATTGTATATATTTCCAAGAAATTTTACTTCTAGGTTTGCTTAGTGAAGTGGCGTAGCTCATGGTGACACTCTATGTTTTCATTAATATAAGTTTTGACTCGATTTATTTAAGTAACTACCGATCGAACGACGAACGGTTTAGACACAAAAAACCAGAATCTAAGTTTTTCTTTAACTACCGTCGATCGAAGATTCAGTTGAGAGGCGATCGAACAATAACAGCCCTATGTTAAGTAAAATCAACTTAACTTGATTAGTTGGTTAGGTTAGATTCATCCTCTCTTTTATCCGCATGAGATTATAGACGATTGCCAAAAATAATCAAGAGTAAATCCAACAGTGAACAAAATTTTACGATCGACAAAAAAATGGAGTAGTTATTCAACTAAATTGCTGAATAACTACTCCATTCACGGTGTAAGCATTCGCAATCGATCCTTACGCTTGGTTTAACTGAAATACCAGAAAACTAGGACTTATAAATAAGGGGGCAGCGGGTTGTTAAAACTGGAGGGGATGTAATACAAGCCGCGATCGACACCCATACTGCGACTGCGCGATCGCTTATTTTCCACAGGAACTAACCTAGCAACCGCGATACCTCGGTTGGAGATGACGATCTCTTCCCCTAGCTCTACACGGGACAATAATTTGGAAAACTGGGATTTAGCGTTATAGATCGTATATGTATTCATCACGATTGCAAGAAATTAGATTTCAAGCTTATTATAGAACAAAAATACTAGTACCTTGTCAAAAGACAAGAAAATGTCTTGAGGATCACAGGTATGAAGGGCATACATTATCTGGGTAACGGTTCGATCTACGCCACTGAGCATTACCACGATTGTACTATTGGTTGCTAGTAAATCTGCGGGTGTGACTCCATACAGGGATAGATTTATCGATCGGGTACAGTGCCAGCCAGGATAAATTAAATTAGCACAGCTATACAATCAGCCCTATCTACTTTTTAGCCTGCTTGTACCCCATCAGTTAAATTGAGCTTAGATCGATCGCTGGTCGTAACCGATTATCTCCGTATGCTACGCTAACGATATCTCGAATCGGCGGCGCACCAAACATTCGAGCATATTCACGGCTGAACTGGGAAGGACTTTCATACCCCACTCTGTCGGCAGCATTTGCCGCAGTAGATCGTTCGACCAGCATCAGGCGACGTGCCTCTATGAGTTTCAATTGCTTCTGATAGCGCAATGGACTCATCGATGTCACTTGTTTGAAATGGTAATGGAATGAGGAAGGAGACATCCTAGCTAGATCGGCCAGATCTTCAATTCGCAGTGGCTTGGTAAAATTAGTCTTAATATGTTGAATCGCCTGAGCGATGCGCTGCATATTACTACCCGCTGTTGCAATCTGCCGAACGGCTTCGCATTGTTCGCCCATTAAGAGGCGATAGTAGATTTCCTGGATAATCATCGGAGCCAGCATCGGGATATCCTGCGGCGTGTCCAATAGCTTTGTCAATCTCAGCGCGCACTCAAGTAATGACATATCGGCAGTGCTGACAAAAAAGCCTCTGACTGAAGTTTCTTTTTTACCAGCGATGATGCTGGTTTGGGCGGTAATAATTTCACCGAGTTGGTGCGGATCGAGATCTAGTCTAAATCCTAAATATGGTTGGGTGGAGGTTGCCTCGGTAATAAAGCCGCTAATCGGTAAATCGATCGAGAGAATCAAGTATTGAGCTGCCCCATAATAATAAGTCTCCTCGCCCAGCAATGCGGCTTTTTTGCCCTGAACGACAATCGCCAGCATCGGTGTACTGACTGCGGCTAGAGTACTGGCAACAGAAGATTCTCGTCCAAATTGCAACTTCTCGATCCTCGTCTGATAAAAACCATCACCATGACTTGCTGTGTGGCGAGTTATCAGTGATGCTAGTTCTTGGCACTGACTAGCTATTTGTTCGTTTGCGAAGTCGCTGGGAACGAGAATTGTCATCTTAATTTTTCGACTGATTCGATCGGCTGGTGACAGTTATTATAGAATATTTCGACCCAGCGTTAAAGATTAAATTTGGAGAATTAGGCAATAAGTAGAGAGTTTTGTGTATTTCAAACTCATGCTCTTGTTTATAAGATAAGTACATTCACCAAAAACACTCAAAGTATAAGGCAATGACTAACAACAGCTCAAAAATTGCAATAGTAACCGGAGCTAGTCGAGGACTGGGCAAAAGTACTGCTTTGAATCTTGCTAAAAAAGGGGTCGATGTTATCGTTACCTATCACACCAACGCAGCGGAAGCAGCTAAAGTCGTAGCTGAAATTGAATCTTTGGGAGCTAACGCGATCGCACTGCAATTGGATACTGCAAACACGAAAACCTTCGATGATTTTGCGCTACAGGTTAAGCAAACTCTCCCAGCAAAATGGCAGACCGATCGCTTTGACTTCCTGGTTAATAACGCGGGGACTGGGGTAGGTGCGTCTTTTGCAGATACGACAGAAGCCGATTTTGACCACTTGATGAATATCCATGTCAAGGGTGTTTTCTTCCTCACCCAGAAATTGCTGCCGCTGATTAATGATGGCGGACGAATTGTAAATCTTTCTACTGGTTTAACGCGGATTATCCTGCCTGGATATGCTGCCTATGCGAGTATGAAAGGTGCGATCGAGACTTTAACCAAATACATGGCAAAAGAGCTGGGCGCGCGGAAGATTGCAGTAAATGTGGTGGCTCCTGGGGCGATCGAAACCGATTTCGGCGGCGGTACGGTGCGTGATAACCCAGAAATCAATAAATATTTTGCCGAACAGACTGCGCTCGGTCGTGTGGGTTTACCTGATGATATTGGGGGGGCGATCGCGTCACTATTATCTGAAGATAACAAATGGGTGAATGCCCAGCGGATTGAAGTTTCTGGTGGTCAATCGATCTAAAGCGATCGCTAATTCAGTGTCGGATTAGGCATCTAGAGTGAATAGATAAGTATGACATTGAGACAGATTACCGATCGAATCATCAGAATCTGCTAATTATCGATCGGATTCTGTTACAACTCGATCGGGAGTAGCTAGTAAGCTGAAGTATAGATAGCTGCGATTCGAGTAAACACTCGATCGACAAAGGTATTTGTAAGTCAGTTAGTAGTGGAGTTAAATCGAGATATGGGGCTAGACGGACTTCCGACAATAGGGCAAGTACAGCAATGCGCCAGCAACAGTGACGACATTGAGCGTTACTATCGCCCGACTCTCTATCCTGCACTCGATCCTGCGCCCCCGAAAGTCAATCGTATCCCAGCCACAACAGCTACCGCTGGCGATAGTAACGCTCAAATTGTGGCAGTACAATCTTTTCGCGGTGGTACGGGCAAGTCAACTCTGATTAGCAACCTCGCGGTGTTGATGGCGCAGCAGGGTAAACGAGTGGGAATTATCGATACAGATTTACAATCGCCAGGGATGCAGATGTTGTTGGGGCTGGAGCAGAAGCCGATCGATCTCACCCTCAATGACTATCTCTGGCATCGTTGCGCTCTTAATCAAGCCGCTTACGATCTGAGCGATCTGTTACTAGCACAGGCGGATCTGAGTACCCCTGGTGCGCTTTATCTGATCCCTGCGAGTGTCAAAGCCAACGATCTGACAATTTTGCAGAAAGGTTATAGCCAAGCGCGGCTGCTGGAAGGCTTTACAGAGATTACTCACGATCTGCAACTGGATTTTTTATTTGTCGATACCCACTCTGGCATCAATCCAGCCACCCTAAAAACGATCGCCGCTTGCAGTTCATTAGTAGTATTGTTGCGTCCAGACGATCGAGATGATCCCGGTACAACCGCGCTGGTCGAATTATTCCGCGAGTTGTCAGTCGATCGCATGTTGCTAGTGGCGAACAAAGCCTTGCCTAAATTGGATGTCGAGACTTACACACAGCAGCTAGAAACGTCCTACGATCTGCCTGTTGCGGCAGTCTTGCCATTTTCAGTCAAAATGATGCAATTAGCCAGTAACCAGGTGTTCTCGCTGCGTTATCCCGATCATCCGTTGACCCAAGCCATCGCTCAAATTAGCGATCTGATTGTTTGTGGCGATTTTAGTCCGCAAATCGGCAACACTACCAGAAATTTCAAGGATTGTTATGTAACCAAAGTTGCTACCTACAACCCAAGCGGTTAGAAACCGCTCCTCAGAATGCAAAGTCCGCCTACGCGGACTAATAGACTAGTCCGCGCAGGCGGACTTTGCAACATTAGCCACGATTTCAATCGTAGGCGTTCTATAGGTAGCAACTCACGTTATGAATATTTGGTTAGTAATTTGCAAGCATTTAATTCCAGAATCGATCGCGTTATTAATACTATGCTGGATCGATATCGACTATCCTAGTCCAATTTTATTGCTTACTTATGCTGTTCTATTGAGAATTGTCTGGAATATTGCAATTATTACGCATGGGTTAGGACACGTTCTGATTACCGCTATTGTCGATCGAGATCCCACATTTATCAATCGGGCTAACCTGCTCGAACATCGGACTATAGCTGATATATTCAGCTCGCTAATTCCTTTTACACCAATATTTTCACCTTTAAGTGCAGATGCCGACTATCCTTGGGTAGCAGTTGGTAAAACAACGCCGCTGGCAATCCGAATTAAGGCAGGAGGCGGGATTTTATTTAATATTATGGCGGTGGGATTAGTCTCGATCGTACCGATGCCTGATGATTTATTTAGAATAGATCTCAATCTCTGCGAGTCGATCGATCGGTTAGTAATTCAAGCCTTTATTAGTGCTAATGCGCTCGCGATTTTTAGTTCGCGCTCCGATCTGGTGGCGATGGTGACAGGTGAGGCGACTTGCTTTAACTGTGGCAACTTTGGGTTTGTGGGGAAACGGTTGACAAATGACGATCGCGAGCTATTACCAGCCAGAGTCGTGGCGATTTTCCAGGCGATGGGGCACGAGACGGAAATTCGGGGCGAACAAGCTGGTGGTGGTGTTGTCTTTGCTCACGATCCGACGGATCGGGTCGTATTTGTCGGTAAAAAAATTATCAATCGGAAGCGACAGAATTTAACTCGATCGCTCGAAACGGCTTTTGCACCCGTCAGAGAGCGATCGCGGCGATCTGGTGCCAAAGCGGTGGATAATGCGATCGTGGGGGTGTGGCATTATCGTTATGCCACCAGCAGCCCTCCGGCGATTGTGGAGACTCATTGGCATGAGTGGATGCCAGCGAGATCTGCTGATGTGTGGCGGGTGGAGCAGGGGCAATGGGTCAAAGATCGCCAAACGGTGAACCACCGAATTACGCATAATGGCGACTTTGATGCCTGGATGCTATTTGGTGAAGAAGTCGCGAATACCGAGCTGGGTTTATGGCTCGAACGGGTCTTACATACGCCCAATTCGACCGTGGGCGACTCGCCCAAAATTGCCGGGATGATGGATTTATTAATTACCCAAGGGATGTGGGCAGCTTCGTTGCGGCTGGCATATCAACTAGCGGTGGCTAAATCGCTCTCAGCCGCGTTTGGGGGCAAAATTCCTACGAAAACAGCTCCCAATACTGCGCCGTCTGAGTTAGAACTTAGCGGTTGGGCGGAGATCGTCGAAGGGATATTTTGTCACCATCAGGCAGTGTTACTGCTTCCCGATGCCCAGTCGATGCTGGAGTTGTCCCAGTCCCATGTCGCTCGACTCGAACGGGAGATGATTCAGGCTTTGAGTCAGCATCATACGATCGGGTGTTGGACTGAATTGGCGCGGGCGGCGTTTGTGAAGACGGCGGTAAATGCCTTCTTTTATAACAATCCCTATCAGGCGGCGAAATTATTCATGTCGAGAGCCACAGGTACCTTTGGGTTGGTGACAGCTTCGACGCTCTGTGCGGATAGTGTGGTGCTGAGTGCGTGGGGACAACCGATCGCTACGGGGTTTAATGTCGCCGAAGAATACATGGTCTATGCCTCCGAACCCGCCGCTGTCGATGCAGTGCTGGCGCAAATTCCACGCTCCTATCGCTTAGATTTGGAGCAAAAAGGGGGTGAAATTGCCTGGGTAGGTGTCGATCGAATCGCGATTTATGACATCCAAGCCGATCGAGAATTAGTCGGTGCGGAATTAGCACAGCGATGGATTCCACTCCAGCACAATGATTACATTTTACCCCCAGCCGCAAGTGCTCCAGATCCGGTCGCCCATGACATTGGGGAAATTCCCCAGGTGATTAAAGCGATCGCCGCATCCTGGCAAGATTCAGCTTCATTCAATCGTCAAAGTGCGGACTATTTAGCCGAATTACTGATTGAAAAAGCGAGGCTGTGGGATCGCCGCCAGCAGGCAACCAGCAACGGCAAGCTCGATTCGCTAGTAGATGGCACTCTCGATTTACTGATTACAGGGGTGGAAAATAGCCTGTGGTTGGGCGAAAGATTTGCCCAAGATCTGAAATCGATCTGTCCAGGATTAAAGGTCGAAATTTTATCCGCCAATCACATATTATGGAAGTTGCAATCTGACTCGGATAGTTTGGATCTAGGCAAAAATTCGATCGTCCTCGCCATCAGTCAATCTGGACAGACATTTCCCACCCTACAAGCCACGCAAATATTCGAGCAGTTACGCCGCCAAAATGCGATCGGCGAACTGTTTGTAATGACAGGCGAAGTCTGTAGCTTGATGGGAAGTGCGATCGAGCAATATTATTATCCTGCGGCTAGTTTTACCCGCCGCATCTTTATTAATGGTAGCGGTCGGCGCACAGCGGAACCCACCACCGTGGCTGTAGTAGCCGCTCAAACCACGTTAACTGAATTATTACTATATTTGACCAAACGACTCCAACAGGGCTTTCCCGCTCGTCAGAAGGCATTTGGGATGACCTTAACCACCACTAATCTGAAGACTCTAGAGCAGGTCAGGGATGATTTTGTCGATCGCCGAGTCGGATCGATCGTCGGTACGATCGAATCTGCTACTCATCGTCAGCTCGTGCGAGTCGGTCGTCAATGGGCGTTACACATCACCGAAATGCCGATCGCGTGGGGGATTCAGGCTGTTTATGTGCTGGTAAGCGTTGGGTTACAAGCTCCATTAGTGCAAACAATCTGTCGCGCCATCTTTGGATTGGCTAATTTAGCGGTACCAGGCTGGTTGCTACCCATGCTGACGTTAGTAGATATTGCGATTTACATTTTTGGTTCCTGGCTGTGGACGTTGGGTTTGCGATATGCCCAAGGGAGATCTCTATTCGCCCGCATGGGCAAACGCACGTTAGTAATTGGCGATGTGCCCTGGGTGCATCAATTATTAACTGCCTATGTCAGTAAGTTATTTTCGCTCAGTTATGGGATTACCTCCTTAGACGTGCATGGTGCGAACCCTCAAGACCAGATGCTGCACCTGTTCGGACACCGGATCGTCAGAGGCACGCTAGTATTTTTGGGCATTCCCGATGGGCGAGGCGATCGATCGCAACAAGAGCGCGAAAGTGCGGCGATGATGACTGGGAAACAAGCCAACGGGGTGCGTCATCTGACCGCAGGTGCCGAAATTATTGCCCTGGGGCAAAATCAATCGATCGAGCAACAAGGTTTTGCGGAGGCGATTATTTTGCCCGATGCGGCAACCGATCTAGCTAGCAACACCAAATTACTCGCAGAATTACGCGAAGCTCGATTTGGTGCGTTGGAGCGGTTGGTTGCTAGTTATGTCTTCTTCTGGGCATTATCCAAGCGAGTAGCCTCCTTTCCCTTACTCCGATATCAACATTGGAAGTCCCAAAGCCGTGCTCGAATTATGACTACCGCCGCTCCAGTTGCCCGCGTGACGACGACATCCGCCAGCGATGCCGCCAAGATCTTCGATCGATCTAAGATTTTGAATGGATTCGGTAGACACAAGTAACGGCACTGTTCTGCCATAAACACCAAGACAACTCACTAATTCTAAAACCATAATATTCTAACAAATTTTCGTTAGAATCTGCAAATATTTATCTCTAGAAAAGTAGTGTATTTCACGTTAGTTGAGTTAAAAATGGTAGCGATACCTATTGGTAAATTTTTAATGTTCTAAGATTGATATGCCCGATTGCAGAACATTTACTGGCACACAATCGGGTTTTGACTTATCTGCAATATGCCCAATAATCTATCATCACTTGGTCAGATAGCACTCCTAAAATTTGGAATAACTCTGGAATTTTAGAGTTGTGCGATGTATCATTCAATGTAAACATAAATAACAGGTTCTATCGATGATTACACGTTCGCGCATGTTCGTTCTGATGGGGATCGGCGTTTTGGGGCTTGGTGCCACAATGGCACTTTCTGGCTGCTCTCGCAGCGCAAAGCTCAATATCATTAACCGCTCTACTGCCGAACTTACCAACGTCGTCGCCACTGGATCTGGATTTACTCAATCGATTGGTTCCATCCCCGTAGGCGAACAGCGTAACGTTTCCGTTAGTCCCAGTAGCGAATCTGGTCTGCAACTCGAATTCGATGCCAAGGGCAAGCATTTTAAATCAGTCCCTCAAGGCTATTTTGAGGGTGGCTCAAACACCAAAGTAACTGCAACTGTCTTACCTGATTTTAGCTTCACTATGAACACGAAATAATAAATTCTAAGTAAGCAGATGTTGAATCGCACTTGAAATAGAAAGAGATAGTCACTGCGATATTAGGTTTCTTGGCGATCGAATTGCATCCGTGCGGACTCGATCGCGCTCTGATGGAGATCGGCCCACGTCACAAGAGAACGCATCGGTTCGAGCAGCGATCGACCAAGATCGGTAAGGCGATATTCGACGCTCGGCGGAGTTGTTGGAAATACTGTCCGCGAAATCAATCCGTCTCGTTGCAAATTGCGAAGCGTTTGGGTCAGCATTCTCTGAGATATATCATTCACCTCGCGGCGGAGTTCGCCAAAACGATGCGGACGTTGGGCAAGCTTTAGAATCAACAGGAAGCTCCATTTGTCGCCGATCCGATCTAGTATCCCTCGGATCGGACATTGTTCGATCTCCACCACCATTGGTTCCTTTGAAGTAACTAACACACTTGAATCTGCCTTCTTTACAGCCATTTGGAAACATCCTAATATTGGATTCAGCTAAAGTTACTAAACGAGACTTACATGCAATATTGCATCTTTTAGACTCAGCGGCAAGCTAGGCTGTCAAAATTTCCACTAAACAAGAAGGACAAAATGAAGATTGCAATCGTCGGTGCAACAGGCAATGTCGGCAAGCGGATTGTCGATGAAGCACTCCATCGTGGACACAATGTAACCGGAATCGCCCGCGATCCTTCCAAACTCAGCCCTCGGAACGGACTTAC
>NZ_JANMZA010000303.1:0-12084 GCF_031382685.1 Chamaesiphon sp. OTE_8_metabat_110
TTGCCGAGTACGGTAAAGTCAAGCGAGTTCAATTGCCTACCGATCGGGAAACTGGTCGTCTACGCGGTTTTGCTTTTGTGGAAATGGAAACAGACGCAGAAGAATCTGCTGCTATCGAAGCTCTCGATGGCGCTGAATGGAAGGGTCGCGACCTCAAAGTCAAAAAGGCTGAGCCACGTGAAGAAAAAGGTTCATTCGGTGGTGGTGGCGGTGGCAACCGTCGCTACTAGATTTGAGCCTTAGCGTTTGAGTCAAGCAAAAAGAAGGGCAGACTCCAAGTTTGTCCTTTTTTGGTCGATAAATAGCTAATACGATCTAGTCTTGTTAGTTTTATAAGTCGCCGTAAAGCATTGGAAGCTAAACAGATGTGGAGCAATAGTAAGACTATCTCGGTAGCAAGTTGCTGTGAAGCGTCAAGGAATCCTCGCTCATTTGGGACGAGGAGGTATGTCAAATAACTAAGTTTGTGGATGGGTTAGGATGTCTCAAGTAATTCCCGGTGAAAGTGAAGGCATTGAGTCAGTGCTACGCCGATTTAAGCGAGAAGTCTCCAAAGCGGGGATTTTCCCAGATATGCGCAAGCACCGACACTTTGAAACGCCAATTGAAAAACGCAAGCGCAAAGCGATTGCCAGACACAGACAGAATAAGCGTCGGTTCCGCACGTAATTCTCGATTGTCTAAAGTATTTACAACTACGAATCTGCTCGAAAGGTACTAAATTACTCGATCGAGCAGATTTTTAGTATGTACTGTCATCTTATCCCACCGCTAACGATCCTTTAGCCTAGTAAAATGTGCCAACTAGCTATTTGCAGAGCTAAATCTGCTGCCAAATGACTCAGATAACTCGGCAACAGCGAGCGATAGCAGCGGGCACATTTAGCCCATAAAACCCCTGCTCCAAACACGGCAATCGAGCCGAGCGCCACCAACCGCCAATCGTCACAATAAACCACCAGCAAAATAACATGGTGCAGTGTAAAGAATCCGGCTGAGATCCAAACGGCTAGTGCCTGCGTCCATAACCTAGCACAGTGACGATAGACAAACCAGCGCCACACATACTCTTCAATCAACGAATTAACTAAAGTTTGAAAAGTACCAAAGCCAAATACCATCAGGGGAATATTCATGCCCATCTGATTCACTCTGGCTTTAATATCGGGAATATTTAACCAATATCTACCCACCAACCAATAACTGGCAAAGATCGTCCCAAACATCATCGCACCTAAGATAACCCCAGCTCTCCAGCCATCTGATGTTATCCGCCAGGGGAGTGGCTGACGCTCGACTAATATCTGCCACAACAGTGGAAATAGCAGCAGCCAAATACCGCAGCAAACTGCAATTTCTTGTCCTATGGCACCAGGAGCGAGGACTGTCGAACAGAGTGCGCCGATACTGGTGACAGGAACGATGAGTAATAAGGCAATAATCGAGCGCAATCGCTCGATTATTGCCGGATGACGATGTAAACTCATAGCTGAGTGTGGGATAAAAGGATGTTCTTAATTTAATCCTAAAACTCACTCAGCTAGCGATCGAGCGGACAGTTATGCGATCGTCCATGCTGCAATACTTGTATCACTAGATTGGCTCGATCGCCAGACGTGCGCTCTTAAAAATGGTGAAGAGAAGAGTGGACGCTTGCGCGTCCACTGGTGACTATTTCAGATTAGCCGCAGCAAAATCCCAATTTACCAAGCTATCCAAGTAGGTACTGATAAAATCAGGACGACGATTTTGGAAATCGAGATAATAAGCGTGCTCCCACACATCCAGCGTCAGTAGGGGAGTTTGTCCGTGAACTAGGGGATTTTCAGCATTACCAGTTTTGGTAATTTTGAGAGTACCGCCATCATTGACAAGCCAAGCCCAACCGCTACCAAATTGAGTCGTAGCCGCAGTTTTAAAGTCGGCTTTGAACTGGTCTAAACTGCCAAATGCCGCATCGATTTTGGCAGCTAATTCGCCAGTAGGTGCGCCACCACCATTCGGCTTCATGGATTTCCAGAAGAAAGCATGGTTCCAAACTTGAGCGGCATTATTAAAAATACCTGCTTTACTAGCATCTCCAAAACTAGCTTTCACCACTTCATCGAGCGACATGTCTGCCATCGGCGTATCTTTGGTGAGATTGTTGAGATTAGCTACATAACCAGCATGATGCTTGCCGTAGTGAAATTCAAATGTCTGTGCAGACATGTGTGGCTCTAGAGCACTTACATCGTAAGGCAAAGCTTCTTGTACAAACGCCATTGGGGGTGCTCTCCTAAATTAAGATGATTATTCTCGCTCAATGCTGAATATAACAAATTTAGCCGGGTAAGCGCGAACAAATCGTCACATGAGTGCCGAAGGTTGCCGCTAATGGTAGCCATTTATCGATCGCCAACTCCCAAAGTCCAGCCGTTTGACTGAGATGACTCGATACAACTGGCTGATTGTTCTGGCTAAGTTTGCCGATATCATACTTGTTATATTAGTTACCCAATAACTACTGCAACTTAGATCGCTATTTACTGGTGGTCTATTTTTTGTGTGGATTGGACTGCAAGCATCGACTTCTGTATGAATAAGCTGCTTGTCTAGTTCGATCGCGATCGTCAGGTAACAGTACGATCGTTCCTGGATCTCGATCGAGTAGTAGCTGACGATCGACATCAAAAAATGTCAAAATAGTCAGTGACGTCCAGCTCGAACCAGCAAACATTTACATGCAGCCAAATATTGAGATTTATACATGGCGAAGTTGCCCGTTTTGTATCCGGGCTAAGGCTCTACTAAAGAGTAAGGGCGTTGAATTTACCGAGTATTCGGTCGATGGTGACGAGCAAGCGCGATCGGCGATGGCAGAAAGAGGCGATGGTAAACGTTCCGTCCCACAAATATTTATCGATGATACTCACGTTGGCGGCTGTGACGCACTCCATGACTTAGATGCACAGGGCAAGCTAAATCCGTTGCTCGGTATTGCTTGATTAGCGCAATCCAGACCAAAAAGCAGCAAATGTTAAAACACTTGCTGCTTTTCTATTTTATGAGCACGGAGGGACTCGAACCCCCGCTCCTCAGGACCGGAACCTGATGCTCTATCCACTGAACCACGTGCCCTTGTAGTTATGTTTATCATAACACATTTGGAGTCATTTAGCTCAGCTAGCTTCACAAAAACTCACGATCGGCGCTCGACAAATCTACTAACTATTGTCCGTATAAGTAGTGCCGAATCTGAAGATATATCTACAAGGCCAAGATTACCCTCTAAATTAGGTAATCTCGCCTTTTCGATCGACACTGCTAGAGAGAAACTAGCGTATCTAGTAACTTGTATGCGGATGGGGAGACTCGAACTCCCAAGGACTAAGCCACACGCACCTCAAGCGTGCGCGTATACCAATTCCGCCACATCCGCTTGTTAAATTTTTTCTTGAGGTGCGCTTTACGTGCTTTGCTAAGATATCACGATCGCTGGGAATAGTCAATAGGGAGAGGGGAGAGGGAATAGGGGATAGGGGGTAGGGATTAGACTTTGGGTTTTAGGCTTTAACTTTTAGGTGGGGTTTAGAACGCAAGCGTTCTTCTATTCTCCTAGCCTCTTAACTTCCCTATCCCCTATTCTCTAGCTTTGAGACAGTCGTTTTACTTCGATACCGCCAAGGAGTCGATCGGTTTCCCAGAGTAGATCGGGGATTTTAGTGGCATGGGGACTACTTGCCAGACAGATAGACAGGTCGAGATTTTTGACATTGGTAGCTTTGGCACCAGGAAACCAGTGTCCGCCATTTTCGAGTAAGTTGTAGCGCATTTGTCCGTACTCGATCGTGTCATAAGCGATCGCGAGATTTCTCAGCCAGAGGATAATAGGGATATTAATGTTCCCAGGGGTGTCTGTGGGGTCTGGCAAGCCCTGTCGCCAAGTCTGCACCCACTCGCGCCCGAGTTTGTCGATCGCCGCCTGTTCTAGGCGATCGATAATGGGCGGTAGCAGTTCGGCGGCGCGATCCAAAAGTGGGAGCGTTTTGAGGTGTTCGTCAAAGTCGCTAGGGGTAGCCGCGCCGATACTGAGCGTATGTACCTGGGGATGACTCAGACAAAAGAGATTATTGAAGACAATCGGACTCAAAGGTTGGCAGAGTTCGACTAATTTCGCGGATGGTTTATTGAGTAAACCACCCTTATTTGTCGGGCTGATAATAAACACACCCAGATCGTGACGGGTGGCCGCTTCGATCGCCGCCCAATTAGTTTGATTGATATAGTACCAGTGGAGATTCACATAATCAAATTTATCGGTTTCGATCGTCCGGACGATCGTTTCTGTACTGCCATGTGTAGAGAAGCCAATAAACCTAACTTTGCCCTCAGCTTGCAGTTGTTTGGCAACTTCCCAACAGCCACCATCTCTAAGTGCATAATCGGCAGTTTGGCGATCGTTAATGCCATGCAGCCCGAGCAGATCGACATACTCTAAGTTAAGCCGCGATAGGCATAACTCAAAAGTCCGCCTAAATTCTGCGGCATCGGCAACAGGTGCAACTTTAGTTTGAAAAATATAATCTTGACGATTTAATTTTGGTAAAACTTGACCGAGCTGAACCTCCGAAGAACCATAAAATCTAGCTGTTTCAATATGATTTATCCCGACAGCTAGCGAACGGCGAATTGTTGCTTCAAGGTTCAGTTGATTTTCGTTAGGAATTTCTGATAAGGGGATATCTTGCCATTTATGTTGATAGCGCATTCCACCACATGAAAAGACAGGCATTTGAAGTTCGGTGCGACCAAATCGACGGTATTGCATGGTAGAGGGGAGATGGGAGTTGGGAGTTGGGAGGTGGGAGTTGGGAGGTGGGAGGTGGGAGGTGGGAGGTAATGGGTAATGGGTAATGGGTAATGGGTAAGAGGCATAATCCTATTCTCCCAGTCTCCTAGTCCCTCAGTCCCTCAGTCCCTCAGTCTCCCAACTCCCAACTCCCCTCTCCTAGAAGAACCGATCGCCAAGAGAGTCTATCGGACAGATCGGGTACTCTAGAGAGACGGTGTACCAATACAAGCATCAATGTTAAATCTCAATAATGCTCTTTCTGTTTTACTACTATTTGTTCCAGTTTCGATCGCGGGGCACTTTTTGGGCTGGAGCGAACCGATCGTTTTTGTCACCTCTGCGCTGGCAATTATCCCCTTGGCGGCATGGATGGGGACAGCAACAGAAGAAATAGCAGTGGTGATGGGGCCAGCGCTTGGAGGCTTACTCAACGCCACCTTTGGGAATGCGACAGAATTAATTATTGCGCTAGTGGCGCTCAACGCGGGATTGATCGATGTCGTCAAAGCCAGTATTACAGGCTCGATTATTGGTAACTTATTGCTGGTGATGGGATTTTCAATGCTGCTTGGTGGTTTGAGATATAAAGAGCAGGTCTTTCAACCGATTGTAGCGCGGGTGAATGCGTCGAGTCTCAATCTCGCGGTAATTGCGATGTTGTTACCAACAGCAGTGGATTACACTTCGACAGGTATCGATGCCGATGCGATTCAAAAACTCTCGCTCGCCGTATCGGTTGTGCTGATTGGCGTCTATGGGTTAACGCTGTTATTTTCGATGAAAACGCATACATACCTGTATGATGTGACGCTGGCAGATCTGGATCTGGAGGAATTAGCCGACGCCAATTTAGGTGGTGAAAACGACCATGAAGCCGTTAATTTAACGCTGTGGATTTCAGTACTATTAGGTTGTACATTACTCGTTGCTGTGGAATCAGAATTTCTAGTTTCGACCCTAGAAGTAGCCACTAAGCAATTAGGTTTGACAGCATTATTTACTGGCGTAATTTTAGTGCCGATCGTTGGTAATGCCGCCGAACATGCTACTGCGGTGACTGTCGCGATGAAAGATAAAATGGATTTATCTGTATCGGTAGCGTTAGGTTCGAGTTTACAAATCGCGTTATTTGTAGCGCCAGTGCTGGTACTAGCTGGATATATCATGGGCAAGCCCATGAATTTGAATTTCAATCCATTTGAATTAGTAGCTGTAGCTGTATCGGTATTGATTGCCAACTCGATTAGTTCGGATGGACGTTCTAATTGGCTTGAAGGTAGTTTGTTGTTAGCTGCTTATGTCGTTTTGGGATTTGCCTTTTACTTCCATCCCGTAATTGATGGCATTGGTTAATCGATATTAGCGATCGAACTCATAAATACTAGGCACTAGGGCCAATAATGCTAAAATTCCTGATATGGGAAGTTTAATTGCAGACTGGTCTTAGCTTAAATGACAATCTGGTTCAATCTACTCGGGATTATCGCGATCGGGTGTGGATTGTGGTCTAAAAATGTCGGTCTTACTGTGGCAGGTTGTGCGATATCGCTCGGATTATCCGTGCCGATTCTCTACCAAGGTAGCCGTCACCGCCTGCCAAAATCGCTCTCTTCAGACCAACAATTGCGGTTAGTTACCGCGATTACACTGCTAGTAGCAATTGTCTCCTTACTCAAGATTTGTGGATTTTTTAATTATCTGAGTACTCCGTCTCCAAGCACCGATTGGAATACCATTGGTGCCTTGGGGTTGTGGGGTGGAGCCTTGGGACAAATGGCTATTGCCACGATCGCGGCATATGTTTCCTGGCGACAGTATATCGTCTCTCGCGATTTGACGATCGAGCAAAACCGACTCAATCATCAACAAAATATTCTGACACAGCAACAGACGGTCGATAATTACTTTCAAGGAATTTCCGATCTGGTGCTAGATGATGATGGCTTTTTGGAAGATTGGCCGCAGGAGCGGGCTTTTGCGGTGGGGCGCACGGCGGCACTGCTCGGGAGTATCAATGCTGAGGGGAAAGCGCGGGTAATTCGCTTTTTATCGCGCTCTCATCTGTTGACTCCCCTGCAACGCGATCTGCGACTGGGTAAAGTGGTACTCAATGGTAATGGCGGCTATGATGAAGACCGCATTTGTGGCGTGCGGGTCATCGATTTGGGCGGAATGCTTGCGGGTACAGATATCTCGGCCAGTGACTTGCGCTGGAGCGATCTGAGCGATGCTAACGCGATTCGGACTAATTTAAGTGGTTGCAATCTCATCGGTGCTAACTTATCGAGAACCATCCTCTATCAGGCTAACTTAAGCGGTGCCGACATCAAAGGTACGCGATTTTTTTATGGTAATCTCGAACATGCTAGCCCGCGAATTCCCGATCGATCTCCAGATTATATGACCGGAGAGTTCAGCGGTGCCGTAGTTGAAGATGTCGATTTTACCAACGTGCGCGGCATGTCTGTCGAGCAACGGCAATATTGTTGTCGGTGGTGCGGCGAAGCTGCTCGGCAAACTATTCCCGGCGGCTGCGCGGGTATCGCCGATCGGTTATTGTTACCTGAGTATGTAGGCTCGGCACGCGCTTTTGATGATTGACTCTTACTTTTAGAGGATGTCTCTAGGGTTGTTTACGAGTGCCACCCGATCGTTTCCCAACATTTTCTGAAGATATTGTCTCACGATCGAGCCGTTAATTTTCTCAAAGATCGCCTCTAATCTCGATCTCGTGACTACTCACATCGATAATTCACGATCTAAATTTGGTGCTAACCACCATTCGATTCGATTATTGTAAAAAACGACACATCTATAATATCCAATAACCTATTTGAGAGCGCCAAGATCGCGATAATTTCCGATCGATCTTGCTAGTTTCAATAGTGACTTAGTTGCGGCGATTTCTGAAATTATACTCGCTCGATCTTGTCTCGATCGATAGAGATCGTCGATTATCAGCCTGCATACTTACCAAAAGTAAGGTAGATTTAATACTTCGCTTTGGGTATCCTAACAAGACTTATCGAGCCTGCCAGTCCATGTGGACTGGCAGGCTCGATAAGTCTTGAAGGTGGTAAAGATATCGCTCTCCGCTCTCGTCGGAATATTTCTAAAAATTAGTGTGTTTGACTGTTGACAAAAATATTTATGGACAAATTAATCTCAACTTTGAGATAAACATCAGCTATTTAGCTTGAATATTAAAGTTAACTTTGATTTGACGGTAGATTTCTTTTACTGTTCATGTATGATTGCATTTGAGCTGTCATGACTAAGCCAATTTGCTGAAAAAAATATTACCGATCGAGCCAATGTAGATCTCGCGCTACGATGAAGTTACGTTGGCATTTGTCGTAAAAAATCGCAAATTTCATGTACTAATTTGCAATAACCGTAAAAGTATTAGTTTGAAAGACAAATTGTACCCAAAAATAGGAAATTTACCATGAAGACTGAGCGGTTAACGAATTTACCAAGCTTTAAAGCTTTCTCGAAGATTAATAGCATTACTAAAGCGATCGCGATTAGTGGTTTGGCGATGGGTGTTGCAACTATGAATGCGGCTCCGGCACAAGCTGTTGTGTTCACGACAGGACAAGCTTCTATATTGGGCAGAACAGGAGATTTTTTTCAAAATGTAATTCCTGGCTCTAACTTCGATGTAAACTTTAACGCAAGTGCATCGGCAGATACTTTGGGTGCCCCAATGGGATCGTCTTTATCGCCATTTTTCAATGGTAATCTCGGTGTAACTCCAAGCACAGGAAGTTTTCAGTACGTTAGTGGCAGTGGTGGAAATCTTCAGTATCGACTTTCAAATGATTTAGTGTTTGCTTTCGCCAACAACATCAACTATACGGTTCCATTAGGATCTACGTTCCAAAGTGTGTTTAGCGACAACGGCAACACCCAGGGCGTCCAGTTCGGAATTACCAATGGTACTGGCTTTTTCACGGATCGAACCAATGGAGACCGAACATTAGCTTTGACGGATACATTTACTTTTAGTGATATTTCTGTAGTAGCGGGTGTACAGGGTGGTAACTACACTATACTTGCTTCACCAGTCTCATCAACAGCCGTTCCTGAACCTTTTACGGTAATTGGCACACTCGTTGGTGGTGCAGCAGCTTTGCGGATGAAAAAGAAATTGGCTAACGCGACTAAAAACTAGATCGATCTCCACTAATTAGAATTAGTTTGAGTTTCAGAGAGCGTCGATCTATATCATCAAAAAAAAGGGACAACATTTAGCAGTGACTAGATGTTGTCCCTTTTTTGCTAAAAGCTGTAGCAGCATCGAGAAAAATAAATCGATGTATCAAAACGATGTCGTTGGTAGCGGTGAAGATCTTAGGTCGTGCGAGACATCCTGGTTCGCGATTGTTGGTGCTGTTGAGACCAAAAATTTGGATAGTTACAAGATAGAATGTAACGTACAACAAACCCCGATCGCAATCAATCAATCATGAAAGTCAAGCAACTACCAGACTTATCGGCTTTATTCGAGATTTTTTTTAGGTATACCAACTTAGCGCAAATCCTGGCTGTTGGCACTCTAGCGATGGGTGCGAGTATCGGCATTTCATCGGCACCAGCTCATGGGGTGGCACTCAACGGCGGACAGGTAGTTTTTACTGGCGAAACAACTGGCTTCTTGGAATTACAAGATGCTGTTGCAGGCAACTCATTTAACGTCACTTTCAACTTTAACCCAGATCCAGCACCGGGCACAGCCGATAATGCGAAGGTCAGTTCGGCTAGCGCACCTTTCACTACATACTTCAATCAAAATCCCAATGGCTCTGGTTCTTACCCACTCGATCCACAGACACAGACAGTGGCTTTTAAATATGTTAGCGGTGATAACGACGGATTTACTTACACACTAGACAGCAACTTAGTATTTGCGTTTGAAAACAGCGTGACTCTCACGATAAAGAATGACACCAGATTTGTTGGTAACAATTCTGGTACAGGAGTGAGTCTATCAAATAACAGTCCTTCGGGAGCTTTTTATTCACAAGGTACGATCGATACTCCAGTGAAGGCATTATCATTTACTTTAAATGACATCACTAGCGGCAGTACTGGAGGTTATAGTATTTTGGCTTCTACAGTCGAACCAGTCACCGCATCGGTTCCCGAACCTTTGACAATTGTGGGGACGATTTTGGGTGGTGCGGCAGCAGTGCGAATCAAAAGAAAATTGACTGACGCGGCTAGAGAATAGCTGATATTGAAAGATCGATAATTTTCAGCAGGAAGATCGAGGGGTGATTTCTAGTGACGCTAGAGATCGCCCTTTTTGGGTGGAGACTTACTTTGTGCTAACCCCGAACCCCGTGTTGCTGTAAGCTGTTGAGTAATGATTCGCGACAGATAATTATGGCAACTATTAACGATAACTACCTAAAACTTAAAGCTGGCTACCTGTTTCCCGAAATTGCCAGACGCGTCAATACTTTCGCTCAAGCTAATCCTGACGCGCCGATTATCCGCTTGGGGATTGGGGATGTCACCGAACCATTGCCAGTCGCCTGTCGCACGGCGATGACGACTGCAATCGCCGATATGGGCGATCGGGATAAATTTAAAGGTTATGGCCCCGAACAGGGTTATGCTTGGTTGCGAGAAGCGATCGCGACCAATGATTTTCAAGCGCGCGGATGTGCGATCGAGCCTGACGAAATCTTCATCTCAGATGGTTCTAAATGCGACTGTGGCAACATTCTCGACATTTTCGGACACGACAACACGATCGCTGTTACCGACCCCGTGTACCCCGTTTACGTCGATACTAATGTCATGGCGGGTAATACTGGCGATGCCAACGATAAAGGCGAGTACGGTGGTTTAGTCTATCTACCGATTACGGCGGAGAATGATTTTACCGCCCAAATCCCCAGCCAAAAAGTCGATTTGATCTATCTGTGTTTCCCGAATAATCCGACTGGTGCGACAGCCACCCGAGCGCACCTGCAAGCCTGGGTAGATTATGCCAAGGCACATGGCTCGATTATTTTCTTTGATGCGGCGTATGAGGCATTCATCACCGATCCGAGTTTACCGCGATCTATCTATGAAATTGAAGGTGCGCGGGATTGCGCGATCGAGTTCCGCTCTTTCTCCAAAAATGCTGGCTTTACCGGGACTCGCTGTGCGTTGACGGTAGTACCAAAGACACTCACGGCTAAAGCCGCCGATGGTAGCGATGTGGAGCTATGGAAACTTTGGAATCGTCGCCAATCGACAAAGTTTAATGGTGTTTCGTACATCGTCCAACGTGGTGCGGAAGCTGTTTATTCACCAGAAGGTAAAGCTCAAGTCAAGGAATTGATTGGCTTTTATATGGAGAATGCTCGCATCATTCGTGACAAACTGACGGCGGCGGGATTGGAAGTGCATGGTGGGATTAATGCCCCCTATGTATGGGTAAAAACTCCGAA
The DNA here is from genome assembly GCF_031382685.1 of Chamaesiphon sp. OTE_8_metabat_110. Lineage (NCBI taxonomy): Bacteria > Bacillati > Cyanobacteriota > Cyanophyceae > Gomontiellales > Chamaesiphonaceae > Chamaesiphon > Chamaesiphon sp. OTE_8_metabat_110. Next base: position 11,287 of record NZ_JANMZA010000303.1, read on the forward strand.
TGGTTTATCTAGTTGGGACTTCTTTGATAAGTTATTAATGAATTGTCATGTTGTCGGTACTCCTGGTTCGGGTTTTGGTGCTGCGGGTGAAGGTTATTTCCGCATTTCGGCATTTAATAGTCGCGCAAATGTGGAAGAAGCAATGAAACGCATTGCTGAGAAATTTAAGGGTTAAGACTCGATATGATGGTTTGATTTTAATCGATCGATCGCTGTTTTAAATTGGTGGGCAATGCCCACCCTACATTTAAAGACATTAAAAAAGGTAGGGATAATTTATGAATTATCCCTACCTTTTTCAATGTCTTTACCAACCAGAATAATTATTGAATTGGCTGTACGTCAACCACTTGACCGGACACATCGGTTTTATTGACGGTCACGCGATTACTTTTTGACTGAAGTTTTGCTTTGGCAATTTGAGACACTTCGGCAACTAAGAGCGAGATAATCAATGTGTCATCAACTAGTCCAGCGAAAGGTAAAAAATCAGGAACTAGATCGATCGGGCTAACTAAGTAAACAACAGAAGCGGCAACAACCCACCAGCGATATTTAGGATTTTGTAATAAACTACGATACCAGTTATGCAGGGAGTGAATATTGAAGTTCATCGTTGGGTGCCTGAGTTGGTTTTTGTCAATACATCTATCATCTCAAATTCCTACGATTTGTACAGGTACGGTAAACCCATTTTTCAGGGTGGTTGTTCCCACTTACTCCTTTCCCAGCGTAAAATTGAACATCTAAAGTAATAAGTGGATAGATCTGTAGGTTGGGTTGAAGCTCAAGCGAAAC
>NZ_JANMZA010000317.1:0-3698 GCF_031382685.1 Chamaesiphon sp. OTE_8_metabat_110
CGCTTGCAATTGGACTATGTAGACTTGGTATTTTGCCATCGTCCCGATCCGAATACCCCGATCGAAGAGACGGTGTGGGCGATGCACGATATGATTCAGCAGGGCAAAGCACTCTACTGGGGCACGTCAGAATGGTCGGCAGCCGAGATCCGCAGCGCATGGCAAATTGCCGATCGACACCATCTGCACAAGCCCGTGATGGAGCAACCCCAGTACAATTTATTTCACCGCGATCGAGTCGAAACCGAATATGCTAGTCTCTATGACGAGCAGGGACTGGGTTTGACTACGTGGAGTCCGCTCGCGTCTGGTGTCCTCACAGGTAAGTATGCCAATGGTGTGCCAGCGGGGAGTCGATCGACTTTACCGGGCTACTCGTGGCTACAACAAGCAGTTACTAATACTGACTGGATTGCCGCTACCGAACGCCTCCGCCCGATTAGCGAGCAGTTAGGATGTACGCTCTCGCAATTGGCGATCGCCTGGTGTGCCAGCAATCCGCATGTGAGTACGGTCATTACTGGAGCCAGTTCCAAGGAACAAGTTATCGAAAATATGGGCGCGATCGAGATTATTCCCAAGATCGACGCCGAATTGAAGCAAAAAATCGAAGCCGCAGTGGGCAAAGTTCGATCGGACTCGGCTGAGTAGTCGCAAGAACTGATTCTTCTATCTAAATAGATTGCCCTACTGGCGAGGGATAATGTCATCGAGTCGAAGCTGAAGTTCGGGAAAGGTGGGAGATAAAATCGATGCTCCCAACCGAAATTGTTGTTGGTTATATGTCTCTCCAACAAGTTGACAAACTGTGAAAGTTGGTTGTTTTGGTTTGCCGATAAAAGCAATACCCCCAATTCCTAAGTAGTCCACAATCCAATATTCTGGAATACCTAATAGGGCGTACTCTTCTATCTTCCGAGCATAATCATCCTGCCAATTAGTACTGACAACTTCAACAACCAGCTCGATCGTATTTCCATTGCAGACGATCGGTTCCTTTTGCCAGAGTGGTTCTCGATCGAGCTTAGTTTCATCGAGTACGATCGCGTCAGGGCGCAACGCGGTAGCAGCCATCGCAGGTGGTTTGATTAGGCAATTTTTGGGTACGATCCAGTTGCGGCGAGAACGTAAGATTTCTACAAAAATGTAGCCGATTATCTTTCCAGTTACAGCTTCATGAGGGCCAGTCGGTTCCATGTCTCGCACTTCTCCATCAATTAGCTCGTAGCGAGGATTGTCACCATATTGGATGATAAATTCATCAAAGGTAAGAACTTTAGTGGTTGTATAGGTCATAGTGTGATTATTCCTATTTTTTATCCTCAAAGTTTAGTATCTACTTTATTGAGTATGGATATTTAGATCGACAAATCCATATTCTCTAGTTGTGAACTATTTGTAGCGTTCATATTTGCTTTTTGACCTCAAATATATTCGATTTAACACACTTGAAATTCCCCAAATCTTAGTGGTAAGCAGTGCCTACTCTAATTTTCTTATGTTGGCACAGGATATTTTTCTAAATGTCGTGCTTCAGACTCAAATGCAGTAATGCATTCATTTAACACATGCAACATGAATTCAACACTAAAGCCAATTACAGGGGGAGTAGTATACATTCCGCGATAAGTGGGTTTTGTTGGCGATCCATGTAAGTTATAACTATGAGACCCACTTCCAGATCTTCCTTCATGAATATAGGCCGATCGCATTTTCTTGTAAGCAATTGCACCATATCTTGAAAACATTAACCATTTTTCAAGCTCTTTAGGATTTGTTGTAGGACAATATTCCAAGGTGCCAGCAATAATGAGATCCATTCTCAAGTCGTCTGAAATTTGACGACTTTGAGCAGTTTGTTTTGCGTCAAGTTGCGTAGGCGTTAGACGCCCTCCAATTTTGCCAAGAAATGTACACGCATCTTCAGGCAATTTCCGCACAGGGTTTTGATCGACAACAACATCTCCTCGATCTATTCGGCTCCACAAGTCAGGTAATGAAACAATTTGAAATAGTTCATCACCATAATGCGCCAGAAAAGCATCAAAGATAAGGCGTTTATTTTCTTTTTTTATGCCTTTGTTGTTGCATTGCTCTTCACCAATATTCTTTGCCCATAAATTGGAAAGAGCGTCAAGAGATGCCCAAAGGAGTACATTGGCTTCATGATTGTGCTTGCTAAGATCTAAATTATTAATAAATGCATGTCTTTGTCTCCAATAATCAAAGAAGGTTCTAATCCTCCACTCTAGATCGTCATTCTGGATTAGCATAGATAGATTACCCCCGATACCAAGTACTCGGAACGCCAGCTTTATCGATCACTACGATTTTTTCTTCGGTTAATTGAGCGCGGATGCGATCGCTAGTGGCGAAATCTTTATTTGCTCTAGCGATTTGACGTTCGGTGAGTAATGCTTCGATCTCCGCATCGCTCAAACCACTAGTTTGTACTTTTAATTCCTCGGGATTGACTTCCAAACCTAACACTCCTGCTAATTCGATTAATGTTTGCCACTTGTCTTTGAGTAGATTGGGATCTACTGTTTGCTCGCTATCGTGGGTGATAATATTGCCGACTTTTCGCAATTCTTTGGCGAGTTCAAATACTACCACCAAACCTTCGGCAAAGTTAAAATCGTCGTCTACAGCAGTACGAAATCTATTGACTTCTGCGGTAGTAGCTGTAGCTCCAGCACGAATCGGATCGAGGTTATCCCAACCTAATTTTTTGCCAAATTCATAACCAAATAACATCCCGTCTTTAATAGTCTGCCAACTTTGTCCGGCGGCGGTAATCGAGGCATCGCTAAAATCCATCGGTTTGCGATATTGTGCCGTGAGGACGAATAACCGAATTGTCATCGGATCTACGGGATCGGTCGTGCCGTCCGATTTATGACCGTCAAGCAAGGCGCGGATGGTAGTAAAGTTGCCCAGAGATTTAGACATTTTCTCACCGCCGACTCTCACCATCCCATTGTGCATCCAGTAGGTTGATAATGGTCGATCGTGAGCGCATTCGGATTGGGCGATTTCATTTTCGTGGTGGGGGAAGACGAGATCGCCGCCACCGCAATGGATATCGATGGTGTCGCCGAGTTGCTTTTGGATCATCGCAGAGCATTCTATATGCCAGCCTGGGCGACCGTTTCCCCAGGGAGACTCCCAGGCGGGTTCGCCCGGTTTTGCTGCCTTCCACAGGGCAAAATCAAAGGGGTCTTCTTTCTTGATTTGGTCGGGATCTGCGGCTTCGACGCGTTCGCCGCCGCCAGCACGGAGATCTTCGAGGTTGCGCTTGGAGAGTTTACCGTAGTCAGCATCTTGGCGCACGCGGAAGTAGACATCGCCGTCTACTGCATAGGCAAAGCCTTTGGTTTCGAGATCGGCGATCAGATCTTGAATTTCTTGGATGTGCTTGGTGGCGAGGGGATAGTTATCGGCGTCGCGGACATTCAGGCGGTGGAGATCTTCAAAGTAAGCAGCCGTGTATTTTTCGGCAACTGCGGTCATTGAGCTTTGTTCGAGCTTGGCGCGGTTGAGGATCTTATCGTCGATATCGGTAAAATTTTGGACGTATTTAACTTCATAGCCGCGCCATTGCAGATAGCGACGCACGGTATCCCAAACAATATACGATCGAGCGTGACCGAGATGGCAGTAGTCGTATACAGTCACCCCGCAGCAGTACATTTTCA